>NZ_JBVHLU010000012.1:0-159865 GCF_055558835.1 Embleya sp. NPDC025285 | reverse complement strand
GGCGCTCCCGCTCCACCGGGGTCATCCCCAAGCTCCCCATACAACGGGTATGCCCTCATTTGACACACCGTCAATCGGACTCGGAAACCTCAGTAGGCGGCATGTGCAACCTTCGGCCATGGTGAGTGGATTGCCTGTCTAGCGGCAATCTCTCCGACGCTGCGACGCTCCTGAAGAAAGATCACTCCTACGAGTGAATCGTGGGGCGCGGGAGACCATCACACGCCCTGCCATCCAGGCGCCGACCTCCCCGCCGCGGGCGCTCGCCGACTCTGCCGGACCGTGCCGTTCGTGTCGTGTCGGGCAGGTTCGACCGAGTCGTGGTGCCAGGATTCCCGGACACGGCTCTCACCGTCGCGGCATGGCCTGGCATGCTCGGCGGTATGAAGATCGCTGCCGCGCAGCTCACGTGTGTTCCCGCGGACATCCCCGCCAACGTTCGACAGCTTGTGGCTCTCGCCGAGCAGGCGCGCGCACGGGGCGCCGAACTCGTCGTGTTTCCCGAACTCGCGCTGACCGGGTACGAACTCGGATCCCTGGCCGAGGATCCCGGTCTGTGGGTGAGTGCGGACGATCCGCGACTGGATCCGATCCGGGCGGCGGGGATCGCCACCGTCGTCAACTGCGCCGTGACCACGGGCGGATCGCTGCCCGCCATCGGGACACTGGTCTACGACGCCGACGGTGAACCGGTGACCACATACCGGAAGCAGTACCTCTACGAGGAGGAGCGGGGCGTCTTCGCCGCCGGCGATCGGGACGGGCGCTTCGAGCTGGGTGGCCTGCGTTTCGCGCTGGCCACGTGTTACGACAACCACTTCCCCGAGCTGACCGCCCGCGGCGCCGCCGACGGCTGCCAAGTGCACCTCGCCAGCTCGCTGTACGGCACGGGCAAGGGGATCGCGGAGCGGGCGGCCGTCTACCCGGGAATCGCCGAGGACACCGGCCTGTACGTCGTGATGGCCAACCACGTCGGCCCGTCGGGACCGTGGACCGGCTGCGGCGGCGCAGCCCTGTGGGCCCCGGGCGGCGCGCTCCTCGCGGAGGCCGACGACCGCACGGTCACGGTGGTCGTCGCCGAGGTCGGCCGGCTCCGATCACCGGCCGACGCCGACGGGATCTCCGGCTGACCCGAAAAATCGCCCGAATGCGCGCGTGGGAATCGCGCGATCTTCGACAGGTGGGGCGAAGTCTCGGCGGGTGTCACGCAGGCACGGCATGATCGGTTCGGGTTTCCGGCACGCCCGCGCCGGTCCGCTGAATGCCCGAGGAGCACTCTTGTCCGCGTATGACCGAGAAATAGCGCAGACCCGTGCGGTGCTGCTGCGCATGTTCGACGAGTTCGACACCGAATTGGCCGCGGTCGAAGCGCGAGTGGCCGATTGCGGTTCGCCTTCCCAGGCTGTGGCTCGTACCGCGGACGCCGCGCGCATTCGGGACGCGTTGCGTGCCGCACCCGACCCGACCGACCTCTTCCTGGACGCATCGCCGGTCGGCTGGTTCACCGCTCAACTCGCCCAGGCCCGCGTGTGCCTGCCCGCAGGACCGGGAGAAGGCTTCGGCCCGGACGCCACGGGCCTGTACACGGCGCCGTGCCTGTTCGATCCACACCACGGGCCGGCGAAGGTCGGTGCGTTGTGGCAGCCGTCGCCGGAACTGCTGCCCCGGCCGGTTCTGTGCTGCGCAGAGGACGCAGCGCGCCTGGCCGACGGCAAGGCGCCGCGGGCACGGCTGTTCGCGACGCTGAAAGGCCCTCGGCCGCTCTGGGAGTGCGACGACCGTATCCAGGTGTGGTGGCTGCTGGGTCACTTCACGCTTGCGGGCTGGGACCGGCTCGCGGCTGTGTTCGCCCATACCGCTCTGGCCTCGTCGCTGAACTACGTGATGACCCACTCGGGCGCCACCGGTACGAAATGAGTCCCCCACGCCGCCCGCCCGGCGCCCCGTTGGTCGGCAGGTGAGGCAGTGCGCCTCGGTGATTCGGGGCCGGGTGATGCGGACGGCCCCGACCCCGACCGCCTCGGCCCGGCTTTCCTCCCGAGCGGGTGAGGAAGGACCGAAGGGTCGAACCGGGGGGATGGGCCCGGGGATCGACCGCACGAGGAATCGCCCCGCACTCACCGGGGTTCCGGCGTGCGGGGCGCCGGCGTGTCCCTGTGGGAGGGGCCGTTCGCCGGCAACACGTCCTTGCTGATCAGTCGGGATCCCGAGAAGCAGAGCCGGTACACATCCACCTGCTCCAGGAGGTTGCCGTTGGATCGGTAGAACTCGCAGACGGCACCGGCGGGTCGAGGCAGCGTCCGCATCTCGTCCGGCACGAAGGGGAACTGTCGCAACGGCAGCGAGTTTGCCAATTCGGCGCGCTCGCCGCCCACGCGCAGCGCCGCGTAGTCCGCGGGGGCAAGGACGCATCCCGACAGTCGAAGCGCCAGATACGCGGCCGACGCGAGCATCACGAGCCCTACCCCCGCCGGTAGCGCGAACGCGGCGGCGAAGCGGAATCGGGCGCTGCGCCGGGCGGCCGCGAGTTCACGCACCGAGTCCGAACCGGCCTTCACCGAGGGCCGATCGGTGGTCTCGGCCCGTTCGGACCGTACCCGATCCGGGAAGCCGGCGACGACCTCGAAGCCGCCGTCACGGGGAGCGGCACGGAGTGTTCCACCGATCAGCAGCACCCGCTCCCGCAGCCCGATCAGCCCCCGGTTGCCCGAACCGGGGGGGCACGACCGTGCCGTACGTCGGGCCCGCCGACGAGGCTGCGGGCGGCGCGGAGTTGGTCACCCGTACGGTGGTGCGCTCGTTCCGATGGGTGATGCGTATCCGGACCTTACTGCCCCTTGCGTGCTTGATGGTGTTGGTCAACGACTCCTGCACCACGCGGTACACCGCGTGCTCGACCAGCGGCGAGAGCGCCGGGGCCGAGCCGTTCCGGCGCAGGTCCACCGCGACACCGGACTCACCGACCCGGGCGACGAGTTCTTCCACCTCTGGCGGCGGGCGGCGCGTACCTCTCACCGAGGGTCGCGGCCCGGGTCGTCGCGCGCCTGCGGTCCGACGCGCCGGCGAGTGAAACGCGGCCCCGGCATCGGATGGACCGACTCACCGATCGCGAGCACGAGGTTCTGGCCCTGCTCGGCACCGGGCTGTCCAACGCGGAGATCGGCGTCCACCTGTGCCTGGTCGAAGGTACGGTGAAGGCGCATGTCAGCTCGATCCTCGGCAAGATCGGCGCACGCAATCGGGTGGAAGCCGCGATAGCCGCGCACGAGGCGGGCCTGACCGAACCCGGTCGGCGATCCACGGACCGCATCGAGCGGTGCGGAACGGGAACCCTGGCCGGCGAAGACGACGGCCGCCTGCTGCCGCCAAAGCGGCACCGTGGTCTCGGTCGCCGGCGGCTTCGGGGTTGATGTGGCCGGACGCACGCCCTGACACGGGGGCCGATGACCGCAACCCGCTTCACCCGTCCGGAATCGATTCCGGGACCTCACCGGCATCCCGCGGGAGCAACCTGCCGCGTCCGTCGCGAAGTACCCCGGATTGGCTGTTGCCTACGGGAAGGGCTGGTACGACCACGCAGGTCCTGCTGTGGTGGACGGGGACGGTGTCCCGTCGCCGCGCCGTCTCCGACGCCGTGCGTTACGGGGTCGACCCGGACGGGGCGGGTGTCGGTGTGGTGCCGGCGCTCTGCGGCAGGGTGCCGGTGAACGTGGCGTCCGGCAGCGCCGAGGGGAGCGGGGTCATGGCGACGATGATGCGGAAACCGGGACGGAGGGCGTCGGGAACGTCGAAGAGCTGCTGGGCGAAGACCGACTGTCCCGGTGCCACCGTGCCGGTGAAGTCCTGCTGCGGCAGACTCCCGTGCGCGATGCGTTCGGCGCGGGCTCCGCCGACGCGGCTCATTTCGCTGACATGCACTCCGGAGACGTCGTACGGGGTTTGCGACCGGTTGGTCACGGTGATCGTGACCAGCGCCGGGAAGGAACCGGGCGCGGCGCTCGCAGCCGCGGGCGCGGGTTCTACGCGCGCCACCGACACGACGACGCCGTTGGGCATCGCCACCCAGCCCCCGACTGGCGCGGTGTTCGCCGACCCGGTGTCGCGACCGGATCCGGGCCCGCACAACCGCAACCACTCGTCCTGCGGCAGGCCGGGAGGATCACAGCTCACCGACGGCGACGCCGACGCGGCACCCGAACCACTCTTCCCGTCGTCGTCGCCGCAACCGGCCAACGAAAGAAGAGCGGTGACCACGATGCAGACAGACACGACCCGACGCGACATGACAACCCCTTGAGACCAATGCGGTACGGGGGGAGAGTCGTCCGATGGACAATCCCTCAAACAGGGCCGGACGTTCGTTTGGGCCATTCGATTCGTCCTTGTCACGCCGAAAGCCACGGCGCGGATTCCGCTCCCCGCGTCTGCGGGGATGATCCGACGCCGGAGCGCGCGGGCCGTGACACCGGGGAAGATGTGGTGGCCGTCCGAGAGGCGGCCCACTCGATGAGGGTCAGGTTGTTGCGATGGCGGGTGACAGGCGCTTTTCGCGATTACGTCGTCGGCGTCGGTCGGTGCTTCTCGGTCGTACTCCTCGGCCCGTGTGGCCGCCGGAGGCCGAGACTCCCGGCCGCCCAATCGATGCTGTCCGCCGTGGCCGGTGCGCTCGGCGCTCCCGGGAGATCGAGGTCACGGAAGTGGCCACGGAACAGGCCACCGACCGGCCGCGCGGCGATGCCTGGTTCACATAGGCTCGGACGGTCTTCCTCGCCTACCGGAAGGACTGTGATGAGCATCGACGCCGGTTCGCTGACTCCCCAGGATCTCGAATTCCTCCAACGCCCCCTGCACGGATTCCTGTCCGTGGCCGGGGGGCCGATCCCGCCCCAGCCCCGGCCGGTGTGGTTCGAGGCCACTGCCGAAGGCACGATCCAACTCTTCACGGGTCCGGACTCGCCCAAGGTGCGGCGCCTACGCCGCGACTCCCGTGCCTCGATCGTAGTCGCCGCCCCGGTGGGTGAAAGCGAGCGCTGGGTGGCGGTCGCGGGCCGCGTCACGGTGGAACCCGACGGAGCACACGACTTGTGCACCCGTCTGGCCGCGCGCTATTGGGACGTCGACGACCCGGCCCGCGCCGACCAACTCGCCGAGATGCTGGCCGCGGACCAGGTTCGTCTCGTCATCCACCCGGAGACCGTGAGTCGCTACGCGAACTGACTCCGGCGGCAACCTGTGCGAGCGAGGCGCTGTCGCGGCGGCCGAGGTGGAGCATGAGCACACACCCTCGTCGCCTTGGTACGAACCAGGTTTGCCGTCCGCGACGCGAGGATGCGGTACGCGGAACCTGCATCGGTGGGAGACCGTCGCCATGTGTCCCGCCGTCGATGGCGCCGAGCAGCAGATGATCGAAGTCGGCAGCACGTCCGCTCCAGTGCTCCTGTGCCGCCTTCCGGCTGCGCGGCGCTCACGACCGCACCGATCGGCAGGTTCGTGACCTCACTCGCCGAGGGCGGGCCGCACTGGGGAGGAAGCCTTCGCCGCGGCGTACGCGAAGGGTTGCGAGCTGGACGCGAAGACGGCCGTGACCGAAGTCGAACCGGCCCGCCTGCGCAATGCCCAAGGCGCGGCGCCGAGCTGAGACAGCCGGTGCCGTGACCACGTAGGTTCGAGCGTGGCGATCGGGTCGACCGGAACGACCCAGCGTCGTGCCGGGCTCCTGCCGCCACCCGCGCTCCTACGGAGGAACCCCCTTGCGCCCTGTGAGTGTTCCGCCTCCGTCGACGGCCGCTACCCACTACGGGAGGGTCGTCGTCACCGGCGTCACCGGCGTCACCGGCGTTTCCATCGAGGCGAGGCCGGTGCCGGGATTCGACGTCGCCGCCGGCGTGCTGCTCATGCTGCCCGCCGGGGTCTTGCTCGTCGGCTACGACACGGAACAGACCCCGGACGCCGGCGTGATCCACCGCGAGCGGCTCTGGCAGGTTTCCGCCTCGGGCGCCCTGATCGTCCTCCACGACCACCGGGCCGCGTTCGTCTCCGGGCCGTGGGGTGATGTCGTGCGCGACGCGATCGCGGCGCATCCCACCTGGACCGGGCCGCCCGACCACCCCACCGTGCTGCACGCTCCCGCGTCGGATACCCCCGACGTCGTCCGATGCCCCGCCGCGCTGTGGCGTGGGCTACCCGCCGACGGGGAACCTCCGGAACCGCCGCCGGGCCCGTCCGTCCCCGAGGGTGATCGCGAACGGGTCCGACGCCGCGCCGAGTTGCGCGAGCGTGTCTGGCGGCTGCTGCGCTCGGGTGGGACCGACACCACGGACGGCGTCACCGTGTCCACGCACGACCCGGGCCCGCCGGATCGAAACGATCGCCGCGCCGTCGCGTTCGACGACACCGCCGATACGCGGCACGTCGACGAGGACCTGATGTACGTGGACGAGGACTGCGAGTGCGCGGTGTGGGTCCTCGAACGCACCACCCGATCGCACGAGTTCTACGTCGTACGCCGCTTTCCGCTCACGCCCGAGCGCGCACGGGTGATCCGGGACCTGCGCGTCGAGTACGAGGCGAGCGTGTGGGCTCGCACGACCGGCGCGGGCGCGGAGGCCGCGCGCATGCTGATCGCCGCAGGATGGGACCACGAGCACGCCCGCTTCGTTCAGCGCATCATCCCGCTCGACACCGCCGACGACGCCCGAGCCTTCCTCGACCGCGGACTCTCGCGCTGGAGGCGCGACCACCTGGTGGGCGGGAGCCACGACTGGGCGCCGTTCACCCTGCGCGACGCCGAGCGACTGGCCGAGGCCGACCTCCTCTCCGCCCGGGCGATCTCACTCCGGGAGAACCTCGACGCCCTGCTCGCCACCATGGATCCGCCCTTCCCCGAAGGGCAGTAGCGGGTTCTCGCCCTGTTCGAGCCGGCCCGGGCTCGCGAACAGAAGGCCCGGGACGGCCGGCGCGTCGAGCTTCGCGGTTACCTCAACCCGGGCCCCGGTGTGCGCAGTTCACCCGAACGGGACAGGCGGGCCTCATGTCGCGGTGGCGATGTGGTGCAGTGTGAACCAGAAGGTCGGGACCGGGTTGGTACCGGGTGCCACGTCGACCAGTTGCCACCCGGTGAACCTGGCGCGGAGTTCGTCCGCGGTGACGCCGGAGATCGGGTCGTCGAACGCCTCGGGCCCGTACCCGAACATCGACAGCCGTGCGCCGGGAGCGGCGCGGTCGGTGAGGCCGGCGGCGTAGGCGTCGCGGCGGTGCGGCGGTATCCCGCAGTAACAGCTCAGGTCGAAGAACAGGTCGTAGGGGCCACGCACGCCCACCTCGTCGAGGCGGGTGGCGTCCCCACACAGCACCGTGACGTCCGCCTGCGCCGCGTCGGCCTTCTCCCGCGCCTGTAGAACCGCGCGGTCCACCAGATCGACAGCCTCCACTCGCCAGCCGTGTCGGGCCAGGTACACCGCGTTGGTCCCGGTGCCGCAGCCGAGTTCGAGGACCCGGCCGGGGGTGAGCGCACCGGGCCCTTCCACCAGGGTCACCAGCTCGGGCGGCGTGACGCCGCTGTCCCACGGCGGCCGGCCGTCCCGGTAGTAGTCCTCCAATGCGCGGCGCACGGCCGCCTCCTGGTCGAGCTCCGCGGCCGTCCGAGTCTCGCTCATCGCCGGTTCCTCCAAGAAGTTGTAGTTAAACTCTAGTGATCGACTCTAGATATAGACTTCGGGTATGGACGCGGTCAAGGGATCCGACAAGCAGAACGCCAAACGCCCCGACAAGCGGGCCGAGCGCTCGCGGCTCACCCGCGAGAGGATCGTCGCCGCGGCGCGCGAACTGTTCGTCGCGCAGGGATACGGCGCGACAAGCCTTCAGGAGGTCGCCGACCGCGCGGGAGTGGCCGTCCAGACCGTGTACTTCGTGTTCCGCAACAAGCGCGCGCTGTTCAAGGACGTCGTCGACACGTCCATCGCCGGCGACGACGAACCGGTCGCCACGATGGACCGCGACTGGTTCCGCGCCGCGTGCGCCGAGCCCACCGCGGCCGGGCAACTGCGCGCCCACGTACGGGGCGTACGCGACATCCTCGGCCGAGTCGCCCCGGTCGTGCCGCTGATCGCGGCCGCGGCGGCCACCGACCCGGAGATCGCCGCCCAGTGGCCCGCCGGCCCGGACCCGCGCTATACCGTCCAGCACGCCGCGGCAACGGCATTGACCGCCAAGCCCGACGCCCGGCCCGACATCGACACCGCCCGCGCCGCCGACCTTTTGTACGGACTGCTCAGTCCCGAGCTGTACCTGATTTTCGTTCGCGACCGGGGCTGGTCCCCCGATGCCTGGGAGGAGTGGGCCCGCGCGACCCTGACCACCCAGCTCTGCGCCGAACGGGCGTAGGAGTAGCCGCCGCGACGTTCGGCTCGGGCGTCGTGCCCTCCGAGGCTGCCCGGGCGAGACGATCCCCGTGTATGTCGCCGCTGTGCTCTCCAAGGCGTCGGAGGGCCTCGATAGCATCCCGGATATGACCGTCAGATTGACCGATGCCGAGATCGATGACCTGGTTGCCCGGTTCGACGTGATGTCCATGGGGGAGTGGGATCGGGGCGCGGTGGAGCGCGTGACCGCCGATCTGGGGTGGACGTTGCGCTCCGAGGTCAGGCATGGGTTGACGTTTGTCGGGCCGTTGCCGGGTGGATGGAATTACGCCCACCGGGGCCATGTCCTGGGGTCGCCGGGTGAGGGCTGTTTCACCTCGCTGGAGTGCGACCTGGCGCGTACGGACGATGACGGCGTTCTGGGAGCGGTGTTCAAGGCGGCGAACGGGGCGGCCGAGGCGCGGATGGGGCCGGCGCCCATCCGGCGCGGACCCGGTCCTGTGCTGCGTTGGCGCCGCGAGGAGACCCTTCTGGAGATCGAATGGACCAGGGACCGGGTGCGGTTGCGGTTGCTCGCCACGAAGGTGGTCGAGCACCACGAGTACCAACTCGCCGAATGGGGTGAACGCGACGACAGCGTTGCCGAGCTCGGGGTGTGGCAGGGCTACCTCTATCGCCATGCCGCGCTGCGGAAGGCGTTCACACCCGGAGTCCGCCAGGCCGAGACCTGGGACGAGTTCGGCCGGTGGCTGGGCGAGACGCTGAAGGCGCTGGTGACGGACATGGGCCGGCTGGACGACAGCCTGGACATGGTGATCCGAACCTCGGACGACGACGACTCACGGTTCGTGCAGTTCTCCTGCTCCGCCGAAGAACTGCACCTGGAGGCGGCCGACGGGGCCCGCAAGGCGCTGTTGGAGTCGGGGACGGGCTGGCAGTTCGGTACCGGGCCGGTGCGGCTCCCCGAGATTCGCGTGCCGAACCCCGGGCCGGGTGACGCCGAGCCCGCGGCCCGGGCATTGGTGCACGCCCTGCGCGCGCAGGACGTACGCCTGGAGGATCTGGTCCACATGGTGTGGCTGAGGGGGGAGAGCGACCACGCGCCGAACATGCACGGGTTGGGCCTTCCGGAGATCTGACGAGGGCATGTGCACGAAGCTTTGACCGACAGAGCCCCGGGCGTCCCTCCCCGAGCCCGCCTCCGCGTTCGTCTTCGCTCTGCTGCCGCCTGCACGGCGCTCCATGACGCCATCCGCTGCCTGGGGCCGCCTTCCGCTGCCGAGGGCCATCGTCGGCTTCGGTATCGACGACCGGCTTCGCCCGGGCGGCTTCGGTGTTCAGAGCGGGAGTCGGCCGAGGACGGCCGAGGCGACTGCCGCGTCCAGTGCTCCGACGCCGGTGAGGTCGGCGACCGTGATCGCGCTGTGGGAGCGGTCGACGGGTTCCTTGAGCAACAGGCCGGCCGCGATGTCGTCGTCACGGGCGGCGGCCCCGGCGCGGACGGCGTGGCCGAAGTCGCCGTGGTCGAGACACTGGTCGTGGTCGTCGGTGGCGATGAGCCCCGCGCGGTGAAAGAGCGCCGGCGGCAGCTCGTTCTTGTGCGGCATGTCCGTGCCGATGCCGGTCACGTGCGCGCCCTCGCGCACGTGGGCGGCGTCCAGGACGGGTGCGGTTGCCGGGGTGGTGGTGATGAGCATGTCGGCGGCGGTCGCCTCTCGCGCCGAAGCGGGCCGGGCGGGCAGGCCGTTCGCGTTGAGCTCGTCGCACAGGGCGGTGGCCTTGCGCGGGTTGCGACCGTGTACCAACACCATGCCGACCGGGCGGAGTTCGGCCAGCCAGGAGGCCTGGAGGCGGGCCTGTTCACCGGTGCCGAAGACGGCCAGTGTCACGGCGTCGGGCCGGGCCATGGCGTGGGTGATCGGCGCACCTGCGGCCGCGGTGCGCCAGGCGGTCAGCGCGCCGCCGTCGTCGAGGAGCGCGCGCAGCTGTCCGGTGCGGGCGTTGAACACGCAGACCAGACCGTGGTTCGAGGGGAGGCCGAGGTCGGGGTTGCCGTAGAAGCCGGTCGCGATCTTGACGGTGAAGTCGGCGGCGCCGATGATCCGACCGGCTTTGACGTGGCAGTCCCCGTCGGCTTCAGGGAAGTCCATGTGCAGTGGCGGCGGCACGCTGGTGCGGCCCTCGGCGTGCGCGATCAGCGCGTCCCGGACGGTATCCAGGACCAGCCGCCTGGTGGCGGCCTTCGCGATGGCGGCAGTGTCGAAGAGGGGGGAGTCATCGGCGCGCTCGCATCCACCGGGCGAAGGCGGCGAGTCCTTCCTCCGGGTCGCGGCGGCCGATGCCGATGCGGAACCGGTCGGTGGGGGTGGCGGTGAGTTCGGAGCGGTAGATGCTCGCGGGCAGCAGCAGGACGCCGGCCTCTTCCACGAGACGGGTGCAGAATTCCTCCACCCCGTCGGCGCCGAGGTATCGGGGGTAGGCGACGCATCCGCCGTCCGGCGCCCGCCACTGGAAGTCGTCCGCGAACTCGGTGAAGAACGCGTCGAAAACCGGCAGATTGGCGGTGATCAGTGCGCGGTTGCGGTCCAGGATCGTCTCGCGGGCCTTGAGCGCGATGCGGGCCAGGACCTCGCCGGGCGCGGAGTTGCAGATGGTGGTGTAGTGCTTGGCGCGCTCCAGGCGCGAGCGCAGCGCGCGGTCGCGGCAGGTGATCCAGCCGATGCGCAGTCCGGGCAGCCCCAGGGCCTTCGAGGTCACGTTCAACGACAGCGCGCTTCGGGACAGGTCGGCGGCCTGCGGCAGGGTGCGGGCGGGGTCGCGTTCGAGGCCGCGGTAGACCTCGTCGCTGAACAGGTGGATGCCGCGCTCGTCACACAGTCGGGCCAGGGCGACGAAGTCGGCGCTGTCGATGACCTTGCCGGTGGGGTTGTTGGGGAAGTTCACCGAGACGACCCGGGTGTTCGGCCGGATGGCCGCGGCAACCGCGTCGAGGTCCAGGGCCCAGTCCCGGTCCGCGGCGAGAGCCACGCCGGTGACCTCGCACAGCGCCAGCGGCACGGTCTCGGCGGCCTGGTAATTGGGGGTCACCACGACGGCGTGGTCACCGGCGTCGAGCAGGACGTTCATCGCCAGGTAGAGGGCTTCCTCGGCGCCGGCGAAACAGATGACGTCGTCCGTGTCGGCGTGCTCGTACGTCGAGGCGATCACCGCACGCAGGGCCGGGTCGCCGAAGGTCTCCGTGTAGCCCAGGGACAGATTGTCGAAGGCGTCGCGGTCCTTGTCGTCGGCCAGTGCGAGCAACTCGCGGAGTGTCATCGTCTGGGCGTCGGAGGCGGTCAGATGGTGGCGGGCGGTGAACTCCCAGCGGGAGAAGTACGTTTCCAGGCGGAAGTCGGGCAGCCGGGTCATGTGCGTCAGTCCTTCGCGCTCTGGGCTCGGAGCTCGGCCAGCAGGCCGTAGACGGTGGAGCGGGACACCCGCAGGGCCTCGGCGACGACCGGTGCGGCGCGGCGGACCGCGAACACCCGGGCCTCGTCCAGCCGGCCGAGGACGACCAGGCGGTCCTGGCGGGTCATGCGGTCGATGGGGCGACCCGTTTCGCGGACGTGGCTGCCGACGATGTGCTGGATGCGCTCGGACCAGTCCTGCTCGAACAATGGCTCGGGGCGCCCCACGGTCGGGGCGCCGAAGGCGGACAGGACCGCCGCGGCCCGTTCCAGCGGCGTGCGGTCGAGGTTTATGCACAGCACCGCCGACGGCCGGTCCCGGTTGTCCCGGAGGATCGCGCTGACCGAGGACAGCCGGCGGCCGTCCGCGAGCAGTTTCTCGTACGGCCCGTACACCTCCTGTGTGGACGGGTCGAGCTCGTCCAACTCGCCGAGCAGCGAAGGATCGCCGGCGCGGCGGGAGGTCATCGGATTCCAGATCTCCAGGACCCGGTCGGTCTCCGGGTCGTGCAGGACGACCTCGGCGTACGGGCCGAGCAACAGCGCGACCGCCCGACACACCGGCGCCCACGTTCGCACACGGGGGTCCCGGCTCTCTTCCACGTTCATGATGTGGACTCTACGTCCAATTTGGACACCAAGTCTACCGGCGCACCCCTTCGGAGCCCGAACGCAGCTGCCACAGACCACGCGCGCCGCGACGGATGGGCGAGGGATCGTGTGACCGGTCGTTCGTGGTTCCGGATGGCGGTGTGGGCTGAGAACGCAGGGGCGTGAAATGGCCCTGCGCTTAACGGATTTGCCCCGAGGCGAATGGTGTGCAGGGCGTCGGTTCTGTCTTGCGTGCGTCGTTGTGCGGGCGGGTGGCGCGGGGGGACCTCCAAGCCGGTCGCCGCCGGTGTTCGTCGGACGTCTGCGCAAGCCCACCCCGTGGTGCTCCTCCGCCGTCTTCCGGTCGTCGCTCGGAGGCCATCCTCCTCGCGGGTCGACCCTGGCGTCGGAGCACCACGGCTGATGCCGGCTCCCGCCTTGCGGTGGTCAGTCGCTACCGGCTGTTCCGGTCGTTCTCGTGGGCCCTGTCGGTTGCTCGGGCGAGATCAGTGGGCGGGCTTGCCGAACCAGCGGGAGAGATGGTCGTCCAGGTCCTGTTGATCGTCGCCGATCCAGGCGACATGGCCGTCGGGGCGTAGCAGGACGCACGGAACGTCCAGTACCGCGGTGGGATCCGCGAGGTGGTCGACCCGGTCCGACCAGCCGCCGACGGTCAGGCGTTCGGTGCGGTCCAGCAGCAGGCCGCGCCCGCGATGCAGCAGATCGTAGAGGCGGCCGTGTTTCGTGTCGATGTCGCGCAGGCGGCGGCCGAGCAGGTCGGGGCCTGCGCCGAAGTCGTAGCGGATGTCGATCGCGGTGATCTTCTCGATGAGATAGCGGTTCACGTCGTCGAAGTCCATCAGTTCGGTGAGCAACCTGCGCAGGGCCTGCGGACCCGGTTCGGTGGAGTGCAGTTCCATCTGGGCGCGGGTGTTGTCCAGCACGTCCTCGGCAACCGGATGGCGTTCGGTCTGGTAGGTGTCCAGGAGTGTTTCCGGCGCCCAGCCGCGGATTTGTGCGGCCAGTTTCCAGCCGAGGTTGAATGCGTCCTGAACGCCCAGGTTGAGGCCCTGTCCGCCGGTGGGCGGGTGGATGTGTGCCGCGTCGCCGGCCAGCAGCACCCGCCCGACCCGATACCGTTCGGCCAGCCGGGTGGCATCCCCGAAGCGGGACAACCAGCGCGGGGAGTGCACGCCGAAATCGGTTCCGGCGACGGCGCGCAGCTGTTGTTTGAAATCCTCGAGGGTGGGCGGCTCCGCGCGATCGGTGACTCCCGCGGCGGGGACCACGACGCGATATACCCCTTGGCCGAAGGGCCCGATGCTGAATCGCTTGTCGGTTGTGTGGATTTCGCTCACCTTGGCGGTGATCTCCTCCTGTGGGACGCCCACTTCCATCTCGCCCATCAGCGTCTCGGTCCGTGAGGGCTCACCGGGGAAGCCGACGCCGAGCAGTTTGCGCACCGTGCTGCGCGCGCCGTCACAACCGACGAGATAGCGCGAACGCAGCTGTTGGCCGTCGGCCAGCTCGACGGTCACACCCTCGTCGTCCTGCTCGAAGTCGGCGACCGCGCAACCGCGCCGGATCTGCGCACCCAGTTGCATCGCGTGTTCCTCGAGCAGGTGGACGACGACCGGTTGCGGGATGCCCAGCAGGTAGGCGTGCGCGGAATCCAGGCCCTGGGGTGCGGGTTTGGCGATGGCGGCGAAGAATCCGGCGGCCGGACGTCGTCTTCCGTGTTCGAGGATGCGCTCCAGCAGTCCGCGCATTGCCATCAGTTCGATACTGCGAATGTGCAGACCGACGATCCGGACGAACGACACGGGCTCGGTTTCCTTCTCCAGGACGAGTACCCGCACGTCGTGCAGCCGCAGTTCGGCGGCCAGCATCGCGCCGGTCGGCCCGCACCCGGCAATGATCACGTCGAACATGAGGGGCGCGCGATCGGAGTGGGAGGCCCGCGACCGGAGCCCGGGGGCGTTGTCCGCGGTGAAGTCGCGCTCGACCGTATCGTTCGACGACGGCTCGACGCTGAAATGCGGAGAATGCATAGGTATTGCCTCTCAGGAGTGCCTTGTTGGCGAGGCGCTCCCGGCGATACCTACATCAATCGCCCGACCGTGACGGCAAGGGGGAGCACCCACATCGATACAGCGTTCATGGGTCTCACCTCCTCGGGCGGTGTCACGGGCAACTGGAAGCTACAAGCCCGAACATCATCCCGTCCAATCATTTTGCACGCATGGCCGACCGCCCGGTGCGACGAACGGTTCGTCCCCTCAGCCGTCCGAGACACGTGCCGTACCCGGGGCTCGCACCGTGGGTCGAGCGCGCGTGCCGGACGTGCCCGGGCCTGTGGAGGCGGCCAAGCGGCCGTGGCCGGTGCCGTAAGCGGTTGCGCAGCTCGGCGCCACACCGATCGCGACCGACGTGAGCGCCCCCGGGATGCGGTTCGGGCCGACGCCGACCCGGAGACTGCGGTCCATGGCCCAGGCTTTGCCGACTCGACCAGTCATGCGGCGTCGGGCACCACGCGGGGCGGTACTGGGGCGGTATAGGGGGGGGCGGTACAGGGGCGGGCGCTACGGCGGCGGAATCGGTTGCAGCCGCGCTTCGATACGGTCGGCTATCCACGACACCGTGGGGTGCGCATAACCCACGGCCCGGATGAAGGCATCGGCTTCCTTCGGGTCCGCCCAGACAATGCGGTGGCCGTTGACCACACACAGGACGGTTCCGGCCGTCAGCGCGGTGCGTTCGTTGGCGTT
Organism: Embleya sp. NPDC025285; assembly: GCF_055558835.1. Taxonomy (NCBI): domain Bacteria; kingdom Bacillati; phylum Actinomycetota; class Actinomycetes; order Kitasatosporales; family Streptomycetaceae; genus Embleya; species Embleya sp. NPDC025285. The sequence goes on along the minus strand of NZ_JBVHLU010000012.1, from coordinate 144,700 downwards.
CTCGAAGACCGCGACCTGCGTGATGTAGCTCATCAACGCGGCGGCCTTCTGCGGCAGCGTCGGGTTGAGCGCCCTTTTGAAGCCGCGGCCGTAGACGGCTGCTTGGAGGGAACCCAACAGACGAGGGTCTCTTTCCCGTCCGGTACCCCCGACGCGAGCGTTGATCCGGCGCAGATCGTCATCCGAAAGTGCGTACACGGGTTACAGGCCCGCATCCTCGAACAGGGGAAGGAGTTCGTCCAGGGCCCTCTGGAGAGCCTGCTCGAACTCGTCCGCGGGCACGTAGTCGAGAGGCGGAACGGGAATGCCGTCCGTCCAGTCGACTTCGGCAGCCGGGCCGGATTCGGGATGCGCACTACTCATGGCCTCATATTTGCACGCCTACGGCAGATGTGTGGAGAGGTCCCGGAGAATTATGCAACCGGGGACACGATCGATGGCGGTGCCGCGGCGGCCTCCTCAGCCCGAAGTTCGGCACCGAGAGCCTCCACAAACATGATTCCTTGTCCCGGGGTCCGGTGCGGAGGACAGCCTCGACAAGGAAAACACCACCGGTCTCGTGCCGGGCCGCGACGACGAGGTCCGGACGGACCCGCCCGAGGCCGCGAAGGCTCCTCGTGGCGATCGACACAACCTCGGCCAAATTCTCGGCACGTCGACTCGACAGACATTCCGTGAGCCGGCGTGCCGAACAGCGAGGGTGTGGATCCGGTGGGATGCAGGCGACATGCAGCGCTGTGTCGTCAGGGCAAAGTGCCGGTGCCGAGACGGACGAGCCTGGTAGGAAGGCCCCGACAAGGTGAAGCGGTCGACGCTGGGGGCGCACGATGGGCCGGCACAACGAGATTCCGATTCGGATCCACCACGCGGGGCACACCGTCGGCCGTGAGCTGACCGAGGAACAGATAGCCGAGTTACGGGCATTGGGCCCGTTCGTAGAGGTCGGCTCGACGTGGTTCCACGCCGACTACGTCTTCGACGCCGAATCGAACACCCATATCGAGTTCGACGAACTCTCGCCCATGTTCGATCGTCTGTTCTATTTTCGCGGCGACGGGCAGATGTCCGTGTCGTTTCGACTCCCCGCCGGACTCGCCGAGCAGGTGAAGCCGTACGTCACAGAGGACGAGGACGAGAAGGGGTACGGGAGCGCGGTCACGTCGCGTATCGAGGGCGAAACCGTGGTGGTCACCATCCGCCGCTTCGGCGAGGACAGCGAAATGACGTTCTGGCTGGAGCGGCCGGAGGAGTGGCCGGCCATGATCGAGCCCCTGCACGCCGATCTGATCGGCGGCGACATGAGCGCGCTCTACGTGGGCCGGCGCATGGTCCACGAGGAGAGGTGGAAGTGGTCGCGTGGTCCGAAACCGGCGCCGCCTCCTGTTCCCGCCCGGCTGGAAGGCTACGATCCGGACGCGCCGCGGACGTGGCCCCGCCCGCTTTCCGACCTGGACAAGATGCTCCGCCTCTGGGACTGGACCACCGAAGACCTCGGCGCCGACTGGCCCCGCAAGTCCGAGCCCGAAACCACGACACGCAGACGCCGCCCGAAACGCTGACCGGGCGCCCGGTACTCGGGTAACACCTCCGGCGGCCCACGGAACCGGTGCGGAAGAATGCGACGGCGACCGCGCCCCCGGCGACTGCCGAGGACGATGGCGCCACACATCGGCGGGCGGCTTCTACCGACCCGCTCTGCCGCCCCCCGACCGCCACCGCGAGGTCAACCGATCCGCCGGACCACGCCGTGGCACCGGCAGTGGTCCTCGGCTTGATGGCCGCCGCGGTGCCGGTGTTGTGCCTGGCCTCGGCGTGAGTGCCGGCGGATGGGTGAGGGGTTCACTCGTCCGGGTCGGCCCGGATGCCCTCCCGGTCACCCGCTGTCAGCGTGGGGACGGTGACCGTCGGCCGAGTCTGGAGCACACCATGACGACCGGGACCTGGGGCAGCACATCGGTGGCCGAGCGGGGGGAGTGGTTGCCCGTTCTCGACATGCCCGCTCCCGGGCGGCAACGCCGGCTCACCGTGCTGTTCCGCTACCTCCTGCTGATCCCGCAGTTCATCGTCGTGTGGGTGTTGGGCCTGGTGGCGACCGTCCTGGTGTTCGTGGGCTGGTTCGCCGCGCTCGTCATGGGTCGACTGCCCGGGCCGATCGCGTCGTACCTGTGCGGGTTCATCGGCTACGAAACGCGGGTGACGGCGAGTCAGATGCTGCTGGTCGACCGGTATCCGCCCTTCGCCCTGACGACCCCGGCCGACTATCCGGTTCGGGTGGGGCTGCGGCCGGGGCGGTTGAACCGGCTCGCCGTGTTCTTCCGCATCATCCTGATCATTCCCGCCCTCGTCGTCCAGGCCCTGGCGTGGGCAGGGTGGTTCGCGGTGTCCTTCGTGCTGTGGTTGATCGTGTTGATCGCCGGCCGGATGCCGGATCCGCTGTTCGAGGCCACCGCGGCGATCGTGCGCTATCGGATGCGTTTCATGGCGTACGGCCTGCTCGTGACGTCGGCCTACCCGAAGGGTCTGTTCGGCGACGCCGCTACGTGGGAGGCGGGTACGGATCGCTCCGCGACGCGCCCGCTGCTGATCAGCGGGCTCGGGCGGGGTCTGATCGCCCTGTTCCTGGTGATCGGACTGGCGAGCGCCTCGACCGCGTCGATCATCCCCGCCATCGGGAACCACTAGGCGGACGCGTGCCCTCGCAGCTGTGAACGAGGCTCCGGTGACGTGGCCCGGCGCGCCCCAACACAGCGTGAGTGGTGAGAAACTGCGCGACGCCATCGCACTCGTGCGGCAGCGGTGACGAGGGCCTGGTGTTCGCCTCGCGGATCATCCGGATTCCGCAGCACGGGTCTTGACCGGATCCCCGATCGAGGCAAAGTGCTTAAATGATCAGGTCCGCGTCGCGCCAGGGCGTTTGATCGAGCGCCTGTGGGTCGCGTCCTTCGACCGACGATCCCTTGGAGGTCCGACATGTCCCAGCCCCTCGAACCGCCTGCGCGACCGTCCGGATCGACGCGGGAGAGCGCGAAGGAGATGCCGCCGAAACCGACACACGCGCCCGCACCCGCACCCGCACCCGCACCCGCACCCGCACCCGCACCCGCACCCGCACCCGCACCCATGGTCATACCCCCAATGCCCACGGTCGCGCCGAGCGTCGGGCCACGCGCTCCCGGCTTGCGAACCGCGGTCAGGCGAGGAGTCGAGGCGATTCGCAACGCCCCGGAACGCGCCGCGGAACGCTGGGCTGCCCGATCCGTGGAGGCCGAGCGAGAACAGGCCCGGGAGCGGGAACGCGACCAGGCCTTGTGGGACGCGCGCATAGCGGACGACATGAACGATGTTCCTTCGCACGACAAGCTGATGGATAGGAGAGAGAGGCTGGATCGCGCGAAGAGCAACGGTGATTTTCTCCAATCGCTCGCCGAGGACATGAGGCCCGTCCCGCACAATGAAGCGGACACCTGGGCGGCCTTCGACAAGGCGAAGCAAGAGGCGGAAGCCAAGATCATCCGCGCGGCTCCCGCCCCCCAGAGGTCCCGTACCGCCAAGGCCGCCCCCACCCGCCACCCCGGGATCATCGGGGGGAAGATGACCGTGGCAAGGTCGCCGGCGAGCCTTTCGTTCGGGCCCGCAGTCGGCGTCGACTTCATGGTGCCTACAGCCAAGACTCCGGTGCACAACCTCGGATCACAAAACGGGAGGCGATCCGCCGCCTCCCGCGACCAGGGGATGTAGCGCCGAGGCGTCCGGTCACGGCGTGGACCGGACGTCGGCCTCGACGTGCTTCCGGTTGCGGGGATTTCGCGCATCGGTGGGTGCCGGGTCCACCTCGTTCAGCGCGTCGCGCAAGTCATGGGCGCAACGGTACGTCGATACCGAGGCCGCCGTCCCGGGAAGGGCGGCCGGCGACCCGCGCGGCGGGAGGACGAACGGCAACCCCGCGCCGGTCGAGAACGCGTCGTGCAGGTGGTGTTCGGCCGAGCCCTGGACGCGCAACCAGGTCGCTGAGGCACCGGGTTCGAGTCCACGTCGGCACGCCGACTATCGGATGTACCACTGCTGGGCCTTGTTTCCCGGAACGCAGTAGGCGAAGGTCAGTTGGCGGCCCGGGCCGTTGTCGGTCAGGCACTGCGTGCCCGTGAAACCGGTGATCAGGGAAGCGCCCGACGTGGGCGCCGCGCTGATGTTCAGCAGTCCGTCGGTGAAGACGGCGGTGCCGAGGGATGGGGACCCGCCGCCGCCGGACGTCGGGACGATCGTCAGGCCGCTCGTGTTGCAGGCCCGGATGTTCTTCCAGGGGCCGACCTGCGCGGTGACCCAGCCGTATTCGGTGTGTCCCCCCATGACCAGCCTGCTGCCGACGCCGGGGCTCGCGGTGTCGATGCCGACCCTCGTGCCGTCGCCGACGTTGGTGATGGCTGCCCAGCCCGAGCCGCCGCATCCGGCGGGCACCGCGGGCGCGGCTGCCGGGGCCGCGGCGGCGGGCTTGGCGACAGGGCGGCTCGGTTGCCGCGCGCCGCTGTTCGCGGAGGTGCCGCCGGCCTGCGTGGAGCTACTTCCGGCGGCGGTTCGCTTTGTCGCTCCGGCCGGTGTCGGCCTGACAGGATCCGCCGGGGGCGGCGCAACCGGGGCCGAACTCCCGGTCACAGCAGGCCCGTCCGGGGTGGAGAGTGGGCCCGTCGCCGGCGCGGTCGTCGGATCCCCGGGCGCGCTGGACGGTGCGGCGCCGGGTCCTGTCGGTGCTCCGGTGTCGGCCTGCGGTGTCGCCTCCGGTGATGCGGTGCCCGGGGCGACCGGCGTCTGCGCGTTCGTCGGCCCGCCGTTTCGTGCCTCGGGGGTGGTGTCCGCAGGCGAGTGGAGCACGAACAGAGCGGTGGCGACCGCCGCAATGACGGCGGCGGCCGGCAACGCGGCGACGGCCGTGCGGTGTTTTCGGCTACGCCTGCGGGCGGGCCGGCTCGCGGCAGGGTTGAGTGTTCGGGGCGTGGGGCCGGATTGCTCGACGTCGCGGTGCACGATCGCGTGGCGATGTTGCGCATGCAACGCCTCCAGCGTCTGCGCCACGACGTCGGGGATTTGTTCGTACGCTATCGAGCCGTTCGCGGCGGCTCTTCCGCTCAGCGCACTGCGGTCCACGAACTGCACCACGACGTAGGGTATTTCTGGGAAGTCCTCGGTCCCGTCGCTGCGGTGGACGCCGACGACTCCGGGGGGATCCAGGGTCGCCGCGAGGCGGGCCTCGCTGCGGAACCGTTCCACGGCCACGGCGTGCGCGCCGAGTTCCGGATGCAGGATCTTCATCACGACTCGCCGGCCGAGCACGGCGTCGTCCGCCGACCACACCTCCGCAGCGCTGCCGTCGATCAATTGTTCGGCCAAGGTGTATCGGTCGCCGAAGACCGTCCCTGGTGCCCACATACCGCGCTCCCCGTAAAGCCTCGAAGGTCGGACGATCCGGAAGACCACCGGAAGACCACCGGAGGACCGCAGTATCCGGTCCGCGCCTGCCGATGGCGGGAACGCCCGACCCCGGCCCCCCAAGGCTTGGGGAGCAGCCGGGCCCGGGTTTTCATTTTCCGCGAACGCACCTTACGCAGCAGGTGGTTCGCCCGGGTCGGCCGGTGGCGGTCGGGCGTCGCCGGCCGTCGCAGGCGACGGTCAGGCGCCCGTTCTCGTACGTTCGGCCGTCACGGTCCGCCGCCCGGTCCGGCCTGCCGGAGCCGGACGGCGGACCGTCGGTCACACGCGCTTGGACGCGTCCGAGCCGCCGCCTCCCGAGGACTTGCCGCCGAAGCCGAGGCCCTTGTTCCCGGAGTCGGGGCCGGGGTCGCTGGACTGTCCGCCACCGCCGCCGTTGCCGCTGCCGCCACCGCCGTTGTCGCCGTAGCCGCCGTTGCCGCTGCTGTTGCTGCTGCCACCGGTTCCGGGACTCGTACCCGACCCGCCGTTGGAGGGCCCGGACGAGCCGCCACCGGACGGTCCCGGCGCGCCGCCACCGGAAGGCTTGTGGCCACCGCCCTCTCCGAGCCGGTTGTTGTGGGACTCGGACGAACTGCCGTTGGAGCGGTCGGGGTTGACACTGTTGCCGCTGGTGCCCGACTTGCCCGGTGTGCGGTTGCTCTTCTCGCGCATCTTGGCGTCGACGCTCTGCTGGGCCCCCGACTTGGCTTGCGGACCCGACTTGGCAGGCGCCTTGGCCGGAGGCCGGCTCTGCGTCTGCGGTGGGGCCTGCTTTTCGGCGGGCGTCCGGGCTGGCGGGGGCGCGGCCTTCTTGTCGCGGTCGGTGAGCATGTAGATGCGCGACCGGTCGTGCCATTGGCCGTCCGGGCCCAGGGTTATGCGGTTGGCCGCGTCCGTGGTCTGCCCGCCGCCGGTGTACGGCTCGACGGTCACCTCGGTCGAGGTCATGCCCGGGTCACCCGGCGAAGCCGGCCGGTAGAAGTTCTGCATCGCCTGCATGTACTTCGCCATCTCCGGAAAGAAGGCCACCGAGTTGATGAAGTCGAGGCCGTCGTCGAAGAAGTGGTCGACCTCGTACCGGCGCCGTTCGGCCCAGCTCATGCTTTGCCAGTTCCCGTACTGGGTCAGGTACCGGTCCACGAACTGCGGGTCCTGCTGTGCTCGGCGCACCATCCAGTTGAGGTAGTCCGACGTCAGCCGGCCCTGAACCTGCTCGAGTGCGAACGCCGCCACCTCGAACGCGGCGTTCTGCTTCACGGCGATGTTGACGTTGCGGGTGAAGGCGTCCTCGGTGGCCGACCTGGCGGTCTTCGGCGTGTACTCCGGTGCTGCCGGCTTCTCGGCCGTGGCGGTGCGAGGCTTCGCCGCGGGTTCGACGGGAGCCTCCCGCGGCACGGTCGGCCTCGTCTCGTCCCAGGTCCCGGGCTTGGCCTCGGGCTCCGCCGCGGGCGCCGGTTTGGCCTCGGGCTCCGCCGCGGTTCCGGGCTTGGCCTTGGGCTCCGCGGTAGGCGCGGGCTTGGCCTCGGGCTCGCCGGCGGTGGTTCCTCCGGGTGCGCGGAGGGGGTCGGTCTGCGTGCCGCCCGACCCGCGCGCGGGCTCGCCCGCAGCCGACTTGCCTTCGCCTGCCGCCGGCTTCCCCGCCCCGGGACGGGTTGTCGTACTCTCCGTGCTACCGCCGCGTCCGGACGATTCGGTCGCGCCTCCACGACCCGTTTCAGGGGTGCCGTTGCCCTGGCCGGTCGAGGGTTTGCCCGCCTCCGGCGTCTCCCCGCGCGGCAGTTCGGCCGCTCCGCCCGAGGGCCCGTTCGTCACCGGTTTGGGGTTGTTCGTTCCCTTGCCCGCCGGGTCGCCGCCGGGCTTCTCGGGTCCGTCCGGGTAGCCGGAGGTGGTTCCGGGCTTGGGAAGTCGGTCGCTGTACTTGGAGAGTTGGTAGTCCAGGAAGCTCCGGCCCCGCAACTCCTTCACCGACTTGTTCGGGTCCGTGGCTTCGACGGCCTTGATGGCCTCGTACTCCAATGCGTCGGTCAACGCGGGGGCCACCCTGGACCTCGCGAAGGTCTCCTCGGCGAGGCTGCGGAGCACCGGGTCGCTCCGCACGTCGCGGATCGGGCTGAGTTTCACCCGCTCCCGCTCGTCGACGATGTTCTTGGCGAATTCGTTGATCTCCACATGCTTGTACTTGTCGTCGAGCCCCTGGTAGGCGGCCTCCGTCAGGGCGAGATTCCGCAAGACATCGGGGTTTTTCACCGGTCCGTTTCGCAGCTCGGCGACGTAGTCCGCTACCGCCGCGCTTCGCTCCCGGAGAATCGTGCGGGCTTCGTTCTCGGCCCCCTGAATGGTCTTTGCGCGCTCTGCCATGAACAAGTTGACACCGGCGGCGACGTCCTTGGCGGTAACAAGCCAACTGTGCAGATGTGGGTTGACGAAAGGACCGCCGAGCCGGGCTTCGGTGATGGTCGTTTGGATGATCGAAGCCACGAAAAGCTTCGACATGAAGAACTTGGCATCACGTGGCACCATGTCCGGCGTAATGGGGACATTCCGCTGAAGCGCGTCCATGACGCGCCAGGACAAACTGGGCCCTCGGTTGTTACCGGGTTCCGGCAGGTTCGGTTCGTCGGCGTGGGCCCGCACTGCGGTGGCCGCCTCCAGCACTTGGACCCCGGTCACGGCCAAAACGAGCCCGGCCGCGATCCGGGTCCCTTTGACGGGTCGGCGCTTCGGATTTTTGCCAGATATGCCAGATGCCATGATTGGTGTCCTTTCGACAACGAGGTCGGGACCACCCGGTCGTTTGCCCACGGACTCGGCTGCTGTCGGAAATCCTCTGCTTCGACCGCCGTCGCGCCATGTGTGCGGGGAAACGATCAGTGGGGATCGCGGGTAGACACCCACAGGACATCCCAATGATCAGCCCTGCGGCTCGGGAGCGAAGCTACCGGCGGCGAATGTGGCCTGGGAATCGCACTTGAGCAACATCTGAGGTTCGGGCCAATCGGAATTCCGAATTCCGAATTTCGAATGTGGCCCCGTTGCGACGGCGGAGCGGTCGTATTGTGCGCAAGTTCGGTGCAGTACAGGGCAGTTGCGAAGTTTATTCATATTGTGATGATGGGCGTTGTGTCGCGCAGGTTCCGTCGTAAGCCCGTTCCGCCCGCTTGGTGAGAACCGGGTGGGCGAGCCGCCGTCCCGAACCCCCGCCGCGGGGTGCAGCTCGGCGCTGTGCCGGTGAGTACGCGGAACTGCCGCCTGCTCGGACCGGGCCCGCGAACTCGGCGATGTCGATCGCTCGGCGGAACGCCGAGTTCGCGGCTGTGCTCAGCACGTCGGCCGAGAGCTCCCCGTTGCTCTCGGCGCGTGCACGACGGCGGTGCCCCGTGGTGGAGCGGAGTGGGCGGACTGTTGTCGGGGTGACGAGGCCGAGGTCCTCGTCGGCGAACGAACCGGTTCGGCGGCAGGGGCCGGGCCTGTTCAGGAGATCGGTCGGTGCGTTGGTGGGCGGGATCAGACGCGTGCGCCGTTGTCGCGGGGCGCGCGACCGGGACGGCGGGGGCCGTGGCCGCGATGGTCGGGCAAGGTTCGGGATCGGGCCGCGCGTGGCGGCGAAGGGGTCGCGCGCGACTCCAACACGACGGCCAGAGGCGCGGCGACGCTCACCGTGGAGGCGGTGCCGGCCACTACGCCGATCAGCAACGCCAGCGCGAAGTCGGCCAGTGAGTCGCCGCCCAATACCGCCAGCGTGACCAGGACGAACAACGCGCCGGAACCGGTGTTGACGGTGCGCGGCAGGGTCTGGAGCACCGCGGTGTCGGTGATCCGGGCGAGTGAGCGCTTGCCGTGCGCGGGCGTGCGGCGCAGTTCGCGGATTCGGTCGAAGACGACGACGGAGTCGTTGACCGAGTAGCCGATCACGGTGAGCAGCGCGGCCAGGAACACCGCGTCGACGGTGCGCCCCAGCCACGCGAAGGCGCCCACCAGGATCAGCACGTCGTGTGCCATGGAGACGACCGCGGCCACCCCGAAGGTCCAGCGGAACCGCACCGCGAGGTATGCCAGTTGGGCGGCGAGTGCGATTCCGAGGGCGATCACGGCCTTGAGCCGCAATTCCTTGCCCAGACTCGGACCGATGAACTCGTCGCGCACCTTCTCCGCTCCGCCGCCGAGTTCGCCGACCGTCGCGGTGATCCGCGCCTCCTCGGCATCGGTCGGCTTTCCCGTGCGTACGGTGAGTTCGCGATCGCCCGAGGTCTGCACGACGGCCTTGGGGAACCCGGCGTCGGCGAGTGCGGACCGGGCCCGGTCCGGATCGACCGACTGGGCGGTCGAGTACTCCACGAGCCGGCCGCCGGTGAACTCCACGCCGAAGTCGACGCCGCGTACCGCCACGCCGGACACCGCCAGGCCCAGCGCGAGCACGCCGGAGACGGCGAGCACGCGCCGGCGGTGCCGCATGAGGTGCGGATCGCGTCGGGCGAGCCACTCGCGCACCGGGCCCGCGTGCGCGATGCCGCTGATCCGAGGCCGGCGTCGTACCGCCGCCCGGCTCACGGCGAACTCGGCCAGGACCCGGGTGACCACCAGCGCGCTGACCATCGACGCGAGCACGCCGATGCCCAGTGTCACCCCGAATCCGCGCACCGGACCGGTGGCCAGGAAGAACAGCAGGCCGGCCGCGATCAGGGTGGTGACGTTCGAGTCGGCGACGGCACCGAACGCGTTGCGAAAGCCTCGGGTCAGTGACGGACGCAGGGCCGGTGCGGTTCGCGCGAGGTACTCCTCGCGGGCCCGTTCGAACACCAGCACGTTGGCGTCGACCGCCATGCCGACGGCCAGTACGAATCCCGCGAGTCCGGGCAGTGTGAGGGTGGCGCCCAGGCCGACCAGGGCGGCGTACGCGATCAGCCCGTAGCCGGCCAGGGCCACCGCGGCGAGGATGCCGAGCAGGCGGTACACGCACGCGATGAACAGCGCGGTCAGCGCGGCGCCGATGATCGCGGCCCACATGCCGGCCTCGATGGCCTGTTCGCCCAGCGTGGGTCCCACGGTGCGGTGTTCGACCGTCTCGACCGGGACCGGCAGCGCGCCGCCGTTGATCAGCAGCGCCAACTCGCGGGCCTCGCGTTTGTCGAAGTCGCCGGTGATGCGGGTGGATCCGCCGAGGATTCCGGTGTCGCAGCCCACCGACGGGTCGACCTGAGGCGACGAGACGACCTTGCCGTCCAGGACGATCGCCACGCGCCGCGCGGGCGTGCCCGGAGGCGCGCACGCGGCGTCCCCGGTCAACTCGGCCCAGGCCCGTTCGCCCCGACCGCGCAGGTCGAGCGTCACGTGCCAGCCGCCGCCGGCCGGCTCCAGGAGGGCTTCGGCCCTGTCTACGTCGGCTCCGGTCATCCGCGCCGCGTCCAGCGTCAGCATCCGGCCGGACTCGTCCGGCAGTATCCGTCGCCCGCCGGCGTCGGGTGAGGTCGTGGCTTCCGTGGTGTCGGCGACCTCGAGAACGGGATGGAAGGTGAGTTGTGCGGTTCGGCCGAGCACCTCGGCGGCCCGGCGCGGCTCCTGCACGCCGGGTAGTTGGACGATGATTCGTCGGTCGCCCGAGCGGACCAGGTCGGGTTCGGAGACGCCGAGCGCGTCGACTCGACGACGCAGCACCTCCAGGGCTCGATCGGTGGCGTCGCGGTCGGCCTTCGCGGTGGGCGAGTCCCGGGTTTCCAGGACGATCTGGGTGCCGCCGCGCAGGTCGAGGCCGAGGCGCGGCGGTACGGTCGCGGCGATGTAGGTGGACATGACGAGGATGGCGAGGGCGAAAAACGCCCGCACCTTGGTGGCACGTGGCAAGGATGGTCTCCACGGATACGCCGCGGCCGGTGGTCGGCGCGCGGCGATCGGACTCAGGGACGCTGCTCTGGAGCCCGGGGAGACGGTGGAGCGCGACCCGTCGGGAGCGCGAAACGGCGGGGTGAAGGGTCGGCGTCGGCGGCCGGCGCGCCGGTTCGATGCCCTGCGGGGCACAGGAGCGCGAAAACGTGCCCCACGAGCGCCGCGTCGTGGGAGTGGTGGAGGTGGTGCCGCTCGTTGGGCAGGTCGCGGGTGGCGAACGGTGCCGGCGGGCCGCGTCGCACGTCGCGGGTCGCCTCGTCGGCGATGTCGCGCACGTGCCCCGGATCGGCGGTGGTGTGCGCGGAGACCGAGACATGGTCGGGATCGGGTATCGCGACCGCGCGCGCGGACGCGGGGGAAGTCACCGCGCCGAGCAGCGCGAGGACGACCGCGATCAGCACCCGGAGCCATCCGCCGCGCCGGAAACCCCGGCGAGTGCGGGGATCCGCGTGGCGGCGGCGCGTGGCCGCGGAGCCGACGAAGCGACGACTGGCGGCGACGTGTCGCCGGGTCATCGCGCCCTCCTGGGTCTGCGCCGTTCCCACGCCGATGTGGGCACGAGTCGGTTCACACACGCAACGCCCGGCCGGCCGTCCGGGGTTCCCCGCATGCGATTCCCACCGCCGGAGGGCCGCCTGTAGTGAGACCGTGGCCCGGGCGACACCCAGGCCGGGGAACCGGGCGGGTGTTCATCGCTTCGAGGGTTGGCTGCGGCCCGCGACCTCGATCAGGTAGCTGCCGTCGTCGTCGATGGTCACGCCGTGGGTTTCGCTGCCGAAGGCGGGGAAGCGTCGGTCGAAGGCTTCCAGCGCGCGCAGGTAGCGCAGCAACGGGCCGTCGGCCGCGCCGATTTCCTCGCCCGGCAGCAGGACCGGGATGCCGGGCGGGGTGACGCACACCATGGCCGCCGCGGCACGGTCGGCAGCGGCGGTGAGCGGGACGCGTTCGGTGTCGCCCCGCATGAGCTGGCGGAAGGACGCCTGTGGCGGAGCGGCGGCCCGGGGCAGGATGCGGAAGGCGTCGTCGAGAAGTCCGACCAGGCCCGCGTCACGCAAGTGTTCGTGCATCGACGTGCACAGGTCGCGCAGCGTCAGGTCCCGGTAGCGGTGCGGATGTGCGGCCACGATCTCGGGCAGCACCTCCGCCAGGGGCGCGCCCTCGTCGTATCGGGCCTTGAAGTCGGTGAGCGCGTCGAGCAGCGTGCCCCACTTGCCCTTGGTGATGCCCAGGGAGAACAGGATCAGCGTGCTGTAGGTGTCGGTCTTCTCGACCATGACGCGCCGGGTCTCCAGATAGGCGGTCAGGACACGAGCGGGGATGCCCCAGTCGGTCATCGTGCCGCCGGCCGTGGTGCCCGGGCAGGTGATCGTCACCTTCACCGGATCCAGGAGGCACCAGCCCTCTTCCAGGTCCGGGAAGCCGTGCCACGCGGCGCCGGGAGCGAGTTGCCAGCAGGAGGGATCGGTGCGCAGCAGATCCGGTGGGGCGTCCGCGAACGGCACGGCCTCGCCGGTGGCCGGGTCGACCACCTCCTCGGGCTGCCACACTCCGAAGAACCAGGCGGGGCGGTCCCCGGCGGCGGCGATTCTGCGTCCCAGGTGCACCATCGCCCGGCGAAAGCGCACCGCCTCGGTCACCGCCTCGTCGATCAGGCAGCGACCCTGTGGGCCGTCCATCATCGCGGTGGCCACGTCGAGTGAGGCGATCATCGGGTAGAGCGGCGAGGTCGAACCGTGCATCATGTACGCCTCGTTGAATCGGTCGTGGGTCACCGGCGCCCGAGGGGTGTCCCGCACATGCACCATCGCGCTCAGCGAGAGCGCGGCCAGCAATTTGTGCGTGGACTGGGTCGAGAAGACCGTCGGCCGCTCCGGCCCGGGCAATGTCTCCGGGCCCACCGACATCCCGAAGCGATGCGCGTACAGCGGGTGAAAGCGCGCGTACGCGAACCACGCCTCGTCGAAGTGCACCCGCGCGACGCTCTGCCCGAGCGTGCCGGCCGCTCGTACCGCGTCGTAACACAGGCCGTCGTAGGTCGAGTTGGTCAACACGGAGTACACCGGCACGGGCGAGACGGCGTCCGTGGTCAACGGATGATCCGCGATCCGTGCCCGCAGTGCCTGCGGGGTGAGCGCGCTCGGCGGGACCGGGCCGGCGAGTCCGTAGCCGTTGCGGGTCGGGACCAGATACACCGGCCGCGCCCCGGACATCACCAGGCCGTGCAGGACCGACTTGTGGCAGTTGCGATCGATCAACGCGATCTCGTCGAACCCGATCGAGGCGTGACCCACGAGGCGGTCGGCGGCCGAGTCGCCACCGAGTACGAAGTAGGTGCGATCCGCGCCGAACACCCGCGCCGCGTTGCGCTCCGCCGCGCCGATCGGCCCGGTGTGCTCGAACAGCGATCCCAACTCGGCGACCGACACGGACAGATCACTACGAAAGAGCTGCTCGCCGAAGTATTCGTGGAACGCGCTGCCGATCGGGGACTTCAGAAACGCCACCCCGCCCGCGTGGGCCGGGGTGTGCCACGAGTACTCGAACGAGTCGTCGAACCGACGCAACGCCGCGAAGAACGGCGGGAGCAGCGCGTCCCGATACGTGCGGGCGGCGTGCGCGATCCGACCCGCGATGAAGCCGGGCGTGTCCTCCGACAACCACACGTAGCCGACCACGGTCTCCGCGACGAACAACGGCAGTTCCGCCGGATCGTGGTGGTCGAGAACCAGAAACGTCGGCAGGTCCCGAAAACGCTCGGCGACCGCGCGCAACACGGCGGCCGCGTCCGAATGGGCGTCCGCCGCTTCGAGTTCCCAATCGATCACGGCCGCCACCACACGTGGGTCGGATCCCAGTACGCCCGCCGCGTCCCGCGCTCGGGTCACACACCGCACATCGAAGCCATCGGCCTGAAGTACCGCTCGGATGCGTCGTAGTTGCTCGGCCCGGACGCCGTCGCCGTCGACCGCCTCGGATATCGCGAACACAACCGTTCCAGGAGACATTCGCACTCCTTCCCGCCCCTGGACGACCCGTCGGCCGTCCTCCTCCACGATCGGCCGCCCGATCGCCGGGGAGACGGTTCTTTGCCGATGACAACCCGGATGGCCTAAACAGGTGGATGCGCGGAGGACTCCGGCGTGGACTTTCGGGCCGAGTTTCGGTGTGTCTGCGACACGGACACCCCGGTCCGGAAACGGCCCCCGGCGTGCACAGCGGCAGGCGGCGGGCGGCAGGCGGCGGGCGGCGGGCGGCCGACGGGCGGCTCTCACGTTCGATCCGTTCCAGCACCGGATGAACCGCACCCGCGCCGCCACGCTGCACCCGGCCGGAGGGAGCTCCCTCTGACCGGGCAGCGGCCGGTTGAGATGCTTGCCGCGGACGGGAGAGAGAAGCTGCGGCATGGACGACCGCCGGGAAAGTGGCCGTGATCCCGCTGCTGAACGCCATCAGGCGGCGCCGGAGCCGCGGTCGTCGGCGCCCCGGGGGCGGCGGTCGAGCATTTGCGTGGTGACGTGGCCGCCTTCGGCGTGCGAGGCCACGCCCGCACAACGGCGCGGCCGGCGGAGGGGGCAGGCGAGCCCTCGAATTCCTTGTTGCGCGGGCCCGGTTCGGCGGCGGGCGCGCCGCGCTCGCGGCGGCCCGCGCGAGGCATGAGGCAAGGGAGCGGGGAATGGGGGATGGGGGAGGTGGCCGCGCCGCCGGGTGTGTACGGCTCGTCCGTCGCCTGTGCCGTCCGTAGTTCAGGCAGCTGTCGCGACGGGGTGGGGGGTACGTGAACAACGATCTTGCGCTGCTGGTGCCCGTGGGGTTGGTGGCGGTTTACTTCGTGCTGGGGGCGTTGTCCAAGCGGCCTGCCTCACCTGCGGAGTTCGCCGCGGCGAAAGCGGCTGCGGCGCTGCCGATCAACCTCTACCAGGCCGCGGAGTTCGCGGTTCCCAAGGTGTCGGCGCGCGAGCTTGCCGTCGACGGGCTCCGCGAGGCGGGTCTGGTCTTCGTCTCGCGGCGACGCGTCGTCCGGGCCTTGGACCGACACCGCAGGCCGACCGACGATCCCGTGCAGGTCGCGCTCTACGCGTTGCTTGTCGAAGACTTCCACGAGGGGCTCACCTTCGAGGAGATCGACCGCAGCGATGCTTTCAAGGCCGTGCTGCACGAGCACGCGCCACCGGTGTTGGCGCGTCTCCCACCGACGCACGGCGGCCGGCACCGGCGCATGCTGCGCCTGACCATGGCGTCGGCGGCGCTGTTTCCCGGGTTGACGGCCTGGGCGATCGCGGTGGCCTGCGGGGTCGGCGGCTGGTTGCCGTGGGCCATGGCGGGTTTCTGCACGCTCGGCGTGTGGCCGCTGCCTTTCGCCTGTGTCGGGTTGGCCATCACGCGCTTCCCCGGGCCCCGGACCGATCCCGACGCGGTCGCGCCGCTGGTTGCCCGATGCAGCGCCATCGTCCGGGCGGGATGCGAGCCGGAGGCTCCGAGGAGTGCAGCGTGACGACACCTCCGGGTGGACCGACTTGGCGTCCGAGGACGGTCGGGGGCGCCTGTGTCAGGAAGGATGTGATTCCGGCGTGACCCGCCGGGCCGCGTGGTAATGCCGCGCGGTCCAGCCGTCGGAGTCGCGGCGGGCGACGATGGACACGCGTACCGGGACTGTGTCCCCGGTGGGTGGGGAGAAGTCCACGTCGGCCAGGGCCGTCACGGTCCGGTCGCCCAGGCGGCGCGCGTGCAGGAGCCGTGTCGTCGCCGTGGTCCCGGGGGCGACGGCCGTGTAGTAGGCACCGATGGCCTCTCGGCCGGAAGCCGGTTCGGTGCCGATGCCTTGGAACAGGGCTTGCGGATGGAACAGGTCGATGATGTCGCCGACGCGGTGTGCGTCGAAGGCGGTGCGGAAGCGGTCCAGCCAGTCGGCGACGACCTGTGCGGGCGCGTCGCGGTCGGTGTCGGGTGGGGTGGCGGTTCCTTCGGCCGGATCGTCGCCGACGCGTTGGTCCGCGCCGGTGCGTCCGTCGTGGACGACCTCGCGCTGCCACGCGGACCGGGGCTGGCGGTGCAGTCGCCAATAGTGTTCGGCGATGTCGTCGGGGTCGAAGTCGGTGCCGGGGGCGACCGGTCCGGCGACGGTGACGGCGGCGACGTGTACGCCGTCGGGGCCGTAGGTCTGGTCCAGCATCGTGACCAGGGCCCGCAGCCCGGCCTTGCCGAGGGAGAGACTGACGTAGTCGGCCTTGGGTTCGGGCATGCCGCCGGTGACGATGAAGGTACCGCCGCGTTCGGCGAGGGCGGAGGCGGTGTGGGAGGCGGCGGTGAGCGCGCCGAGGACGTTGACCGCCCAGGTGCGGCCGTGTTCGAGCGTCGTCAGTTGCCCGGGTGTGTCCGAGCGGACGATCGCGGCGTTGTAGACGACCACATCGGGCGTCCCCATGGCGTCGACCGCCGCGTCGAGTGCAGCGCGCAGCGCGCTCTCGTCCGCGCTGTCGGCCGACAGCCGCGTCACGGGCACGTCGTGACCGGCGATCGACGCGGCGACCGTGTCCAGTGACGCGTGCGTGCGCGCGACGAGCGCGATCGGCATCCCCTCGGCCGCGAACCTCCGTGCGACGGCGGCACCGATCCCCGGCCCCGCCCCGATGATGATCACTCCCGGCATTGCCGTCTCCCTTCGTGTTCCCTCGCCCTCGCGGGGGTTCGTAGCGCGGGACGTTAGATCGTCACACCGATGTGAGGGTCAAGTCGTGCGCCGGGTCGACGCGCCGCGTGCGGGCAGCCCACCCCGAATGCGTCCCGGCCCATCGGAGTCGGACGCGCGCGCGACTCGGACCGAGTCGAGGCGGCGCGGTCGGGAATCGGCAAGCGCTTCGGGCCGTTTCCCCATCGTCCGCGACGCCCGATGGCGAGGGCGGGCGTGGTGGCGTCATCGACAGCGTCGGGGAGTCTCATGCGTATCGGGGATCTGGCCGAAGAGGCCGGTGTGAGTCGCAGGTTGCTGCGCTACTACGAGGAACAGGGCCTGCTGCGGCCGCTGCGGTCGGCGAACGGCTTCCGGGAGTACACGGCCTCCGACGTCGCCGCGGTGCGCCATATCCGCCTGCTCTTGGCGGCCGGCCTGCCGACCGCGGTCATAGGCCGTGTCCTGCACTGTGTGCACGACGACGGGGGACACCCCGTCCCCTCGGGCTGTCCGGGATTGGTTGAGCAGCTCAACCGACAGCGTGCGCGGATCAGTGCGTCGATGGCGGCGTTGGAGGCGTCCCGGGACGCGCTCGACGCCCTCCTCACCGACACCCGGCCCCGAGGCCGCCGGCGACCTCGGGGCGAGGCCACCACCGCGCGTGGGCCGGAGGTCCGGGACGATCCGAGTCACCGGGCCGGATTCGCTCGTCCGCACACCCCGTAGCACCCGGACCCCTGCCGGCCGACGGGGCGCGGAATCCGCGGTGGTTCCGGGGGCGGTGGGTGGTGGGCCGTGGTGTGGGTCGGGAAGTTGCGAGTTGGCCGGGAATGTTTGGTGGTGGGCCATGACAACCCCTTGAGGCGGCCGGGCCGTTCCATTCCTTCGGGCGTATTCGAGCACCGGTCACCTGGCGCGGGCGCCCCCGCCCGGAGGTTCCGGATGTGGCCTCCGTGCGGGTTCGGTGCGGGTCGCGCTCTGGCTGTCGCGGGTGTGGTGGTCCAGCAGGCGGGTGAGCAACCGGACGAACTGGTCGCGTTCGGCCGGGCTCAGCGGGGCGAGCAGTTCGTCCTGCAGGTCGTCCAGGACCTGGTCGAGGAGGCGTAGCCGGCGGCGGCCCCGGGCGGAGATGGTGATGATGTTGCGGCGCCGGTCGTCGGGGTCCGGTGCGCGCTCGACGAGGTCACGCTCGGCCAGTTCGTTGAGCACGCCGACCATGTCGCTGCGGTAGATGCCGGAGCGTGTGCTCAGCTCCGCCTGGCTGCCCGGCCCGTAATCCTGTAGCGAGGCAAGCACGGCATAGTGCCACTTGCGGGCTTCGACCCGGGCCAGCCCCTCGGTGATCAGCCGGTCCGACGGCACGCCGAGCTGCGACAGGAGCCGACTCGCCCGCCGGCGCAGCCGGTCGGGTGTCCTGAGCCCGCCGCCGTCGGGCATGTCTGCGGATTCGGCGCTGATCATGGCACCCATGCTACCCGTTGCATTAGTCCAACTAACGGTATAGGTTCGCTCACGCCCAAAACGATAGTGAGACTAACGTTAATGGAGCGAACTCCAAGGAAGGACGACCTTGCCCATCAAGACAGTGCAGATCCCCACCGCGGACGGCCGAGCCGACGCATTCGCCGCCTTCCCCGAAGGTGGCGGGCGGCACCCGGGGGTGCTGATGTACGCGGACGGGTTCGGCATCCGGCCCGTGCTGCGGGAGATCGCCCGCGAACTGGCCGGGCACGGGTACTACGTGCTCGTGCCCAACCTCTTCTACCGGCACGGCCCGGCACCGGTGGTCGAACTTCCCGAGTACATCGGCGAAGAGGTCCGGCCCGCGATCATCGCCCGGTTGATGCCCTTGATCCAGGCGCACACCACCGAACGTGTCCTGAGCGACGCCGACGCCTACCTCGGGTTCCTCGCCGCCCAACCCGAGGTCGGCGCCGGACCGGTCGCCGTGACCGGCTACTGCATCGGTGGTCTCCTGGCGGTACGCACCGCCGCGGCACATCCCGGCCGGGTGGCCGCCGTCGCCGGATTCCACGGTCCCGTGGGTGCCGACGGGCCCGACAGCTTCGCCAAGCTCACCGCCCGGGTCCTCTTCGGCCACGCCGAATCCGACCTGACGCCGGAGGCCCTGGGCGAGCTCAACCAGGCCCTGGATGCCGCGGGCGTCGACCACACCTCCGAGATCTACCCCGGCACCGTCCACGGCTTCACCATGGCCGACACCGACGCCTTCGACCCCGCCGCGATGCAGCTCCACTGGGACCGCCTGCTGCCCCTCCTCGGAAGCACCCTGGGCAACGGCTGAGGCTCCGGCCCTGAACGGCGTTGACGGGCATTCCGTGCCTCCGACGTCGAGGCCGGAACGGTGGAGGTCGACGGGGCCAGGATCCTGTGCGCGATGACGAGTCGGGGGGACGGGTTCTTCCCGCTGTTCGTGGATCTCGACGCCACGGGCGCGCCGGTGGCGGTGCGGATCGACTTCGTTCCCGCGCCTGGCGACTTCGATCCGGACGACTCCCTTCGGCCGTAGCGCGCCCGTTCGCCGCGGGGAGGGCGGGCGGGGCAGGGCCCGACCGGTCAACCGGCGGTGTGCCAGGGGCCGACGCCCAGGCGTCGCGTGTCGCCGAGGTCGATCCCACCCGGGATCGGTAGCCGCTGCCGGGCCTGCCCCGGCAACGGCGCGACGTCGAGCCGGTGCCCGCTCGGATCGGCGCCCGCCGCGCTCGTGACGGTGTTGCGCCACGCCACCCCGGAGATCGCCCGCTCGCCGGGACGCAGCGTCACCGGTCGCGGCTCGGCCCGGAGGGTGTCGATGGTGGCGATCGAGGCAGCCCCCGGCTCGATCGCGACGTCGAGTTCGGTGTCGTCGGCGGCGAGGACGCGAATGGCGGGATACCCGGTCACGGTGCGGGTCGTATCGCCGCAGTTGACCATCGTCAGACCCATCGCCCGCAGCCCCATCGCGGCCTCCGGCTCCTCCGCCGTGATCCGAAGCCCGGATTCCGGGCAACGGGCGGGCGGGGCCCCGGTGTTCGACGTCGTCGACGCGTCGCGGTCCCTGGGCGCGGAGGACGTTCCGCTGCCCTCGGAGAGCGTGGGTATGGACGACGAACCGCTTCCGCCGGCATTGCGCGTCCTCGACCCCGACTGGTCCGCGCACCCGTTCACACCCGCCACGACCGCCGCCATGAGCAGCCCGTAACCCCACGCCCACCGGCCACGCCGCCCCGTTGTCATCCGACGATCATCACATGCCCCGTCGGAGGAGGTTCCGACGCCGCGGATCACCGCGTGGACGCGGTCGCCGATCCGCGCCCGACGTCGCGCCGCGCCCGCCCGCAGACTCCTGCGGCGAAGACGCGATGCGGAACCCGGCCCGTCGACCGACGAACCGGGTCCCGGCCGAAGCCGAAGTTCATCCGCAGGTAGCCGTCGAAGCCGAAGTACTCGCCGGGGCAGATCAGTGTGGACGCGCCCGTACGGATCCGGTGTCCGGCCCGCACCGAGTCGAGCGAGGTGGCGAAGCGCAGGAACACCAGTGGGGTGGCCATCGGGCGATGGGCCCGGACGAGCCCGCCGAGCGATCGCTGCCAGTCCTCGAACAGGGCCCAACCCTCTCTCATCGCCGCCCTGTTGCGGGCCAGGATCCGCGTCGACGTGGCCTCCTCCAGCGCGATGCCCGCGAGGATGTTGTCGAGTCGGCCGGTGGCGATGGCGGCGTACTCGTGTCGCCGCCACAGGTCGCGGATCACCTGCGAGGGGCCGACCGCCCAACCGATCCGCAGGCCCGAGAGCCCGTACGACTTGGACATGCTGTCGACGCCGATGACCCGGTCGTAGCTGCCCACGAACGTGCGTGCGCGATCGCTGGGCCCCGACACCCGGGCAACGTGGCGGCGGCAGACACCTTGCGGGAGCGGACGGCCGCGTGGGCACGGCCCGGCCGACGGCGTCGAGCGTGAACCCTTCACCGTGCCGACCGGCCGTTGGCGGAGGGGGCGAAAACGTCGGCTCGTCGCTCGGTCGGTGCGTTTCTCCTCGGAGCGAGGAGCCCCGCGAAAGAACGGGGACCCGATCAGGGCCGGCCGGGGCTCAGGTGCGGCGGAAGAACTCGATTTCGCCGAGGGCGATGGGTTGTTCGGGGGTCGCGCCGGTTGCGGCGCGGATGGTCACCCGGACCGACGTCACGTTGCCGATGCCCATGCGGAGGGTCTGTGGGCCCGGCCGGTCGTCGAGGGTCATGGCGCGGGTGGTCGTTCGGCCGTCCGTGGTGGTGATGAGCAGGTCGACTCGGGTCGGCCGTGGCGCGCGGCGGAATTCCTCGGCTGCGGTGGAGACCCCACTGTTGACCACGACGCCCACCAGCCGGAAGGGGGCGGCGAAGGCGCAGGTGAGGGTGTCGCCGAGGGCCGGGGCTCCCCAATACTCGTTGGTGAGGCCGTCGGTGGCGTTGCCGGCGGGATGTCCGGGGGCTTCGGCGTCGGCGGTCACGGTGGTCGGAGTGATCTGCGCCGCCTTGCCGAGCTTGTCTCTGGTGTCCTCGAAGAGCGAGCGGGCGGCCGGGACGAGAAGGAAGCCGGCGATCACCAGGGCGATGACGACCAGGAGGGTAATCAGGCGCCGCACCAGCTGCCCCGACCCCGTGCGGACGCGGCGGCGGAACGGCCAAACAGTGCGCCACCAGGGCAGGGTCGGTGTGGGTGGGGGCGTGTGGAGCGAGGCGGCGCAGCGGCGGCAGAAGCGACGGTCGGGGCGATTGCGGGTGCCGCAGACCGGGCAGGGTGGGCCGTCCTGGGCGTCGTCGGTGCCGATCGCTCGGACGACGGGGCGTGGTGCCACGGGTTTCGCGGGCTGCACCGGCAGTACCGGGGCCGGCTCGGGGGGTGTGCGGGGAGCCGGCGCGGTGGGATGCGTGGGGGACGGGGGCGCTGTGGGGGGCGTTGGCGGGGCGGTCGGTCGGACCGGCGCGGGACCGGCCGAGGGCTCGGTGGTGGGTGGGGGCGGCGTCGCCGGCGGCGGTGCGGGGGGCGCGGTCGTCGGCTCCGGCGGTGCGGGACTCTCGGCGGTGTGTGGCATCGACACGGGGGTGTCGCCGGGCGGCGTTGCCGGTGGTTCGTTCGGCTCCTGTGACCAGCCCAGGTACGACCCGCAGTTGCCGCAGAAGTCGTCGTTTTCTTCGTTGGCTGCCCCGCACGTCGGACATGAGCGCATGGGTTCTTCAGTCCTCACTCGGGTGGGGTGGGCCGGGCAGGATTTCGATCCGGTAGATGAGGTGGACGGGGCAGGAGGCCCGGACGACGTCGTGGACGCGGGCCTCGTCGACGTCGGGGGTGCGGGCCGGCCGGACGCGGACGAGGAGTTCGCCGGTCGGGGCGGCCGGTAGCGCGGAGTTCGGTTCGGCCGACCAGGTCGCGCCGCCGCCGTCGGTGATGTCGGCGTGTACGCCGCAGCACAACCACAGGCGTTCGGTCAGGCCGCGGCGGGTGCCGCGCCATCGGTGCAGTTCGACCGCGCGGGCGACGACTGCCCGGCGCAGACCGTCGGGCCATGCGGGAGTGAGGTCGATGCCGACCCAGCCGGCCAGCCAGGGCAGGAAGTCGGTGGGGGCGAGGGTGGGGTCGAGGTACGCGGGGAGGTTGTCGAGGGTGGCGAAGACGGGGGCGAGGACGGTGTCGAGACCAGCGGTGAAACGTTGGGCCAGGTCGTCGTCGGCGTAGAGGGCGGGCAGCAGTTCGCCGATGGGGTGGGGGGTGGGCAGGCCGGGTACGGCGGCTCTGGTCATGCGGGTCCGTCGCTGCGGGCCGCTTGGCGGGCGGTGACGACGACCTGGTGCTGGTAGGAGAACACCAGGGCGTTGGCCGCGACTTCGATGCGCTCGGCGGCCCCGCCGCGGCGTCCGGTGATCGGGTCGGCCGGGAACAGGCGTACCTCTTCGACGAGTTCCGCACCGTTGACTTGTTGGAGGACGGCGAACACCTCGCCGTACTGTACGGGTCGGCCGAACGGCCAGCCGTCTCCGTCGGGTCCGCCGTGCAAGGGGTCGAGCCGGTGGAACAGGGCGGCGAGTGCGGCTTCGCGGACCCGGTCGACGTCGCCGGGGCGCGCGGCGATCAGCCGGGCGACCACGGTGACGCCCTGGTAGGCGGGGGGTTCGACGATCAGGCGGGTGCCGACGAGGCGGCGTTCGTCCAGGCGTTCGGTGATCGTGGACAGGACGTGCTCGGACGGGATCAGTTGCTCGAAGCGCAGGCGGTTGCCCTCCTCGGCGACGGCGTCGGGGACGATCAGGACGCGCACGGCGCCGGGTTCGCCGGGGACGGCCGGGAGGCAGCGCACGCGGCGTACGGAGGGGGCCGCCTGGCAGGCGATGATCTCGTAGTCGCGGGCGGTGACCGCGCGTTCCTGCACGCGCAGGACGGTGGGGGCGCGGGTCTTGGCGTTGTCCACGGTTTCGCCGTCGACGCCGCCGTGCGCGGCTTCGCGGTTGTCGACGTCGGAGACGTACGGAACGGAGCTGCGCAGCACGCGGATGGCGCCGCGGGCGACGTTGCCGGCGGTGCCACCGCCGGTGCGGTAGCGGGGCACGCGCAGGTGGGCGCCTTGAGCGGGGACTGCGCCGTAGTGGCGCATCGTGCCGTCGGGTTCGCGGACGGCGGGCGGGAAGGCGAACTCGCCGGTGGTGGCGTCGACGCGGACGTGTCGGTCGTCGGGGGCGGAGGCGCCGAAGTGTTCGACGGCCGTCCAGGTGCGCCAACCGTCGGGAGAGGACTCCTCGACGACGGGCGGTTCGCGGTCGAGCAGCAGGGGTGACCGGCTGAGGGCGAAGCGTTGTCCGGCGACGCCCTCGGAGACGCCGAGGTGGGTGTCGGTGACTGTCTCCGCGTGTTCGACGACCGCGGTGCCGCCGATGGTGAACACCTCGGCTTCGCGGATGGTGGGGGTCTCGGCGTAGAAGGGTTGGCCGGCCTCGGCGGGGACTACGCGGCAGCGCAGCCATCCGGCGCGGGTGCCGGCGACGACGGAGGCGGTGTGGCCGGCGGGGACGAAGAGGATGATCTCGCCGGGTCGGTTGAGTCCGCCGGTGCTGTCGGAGCCGAGCTCGCAGCCGATCCAGCGCGCTCCGTCCCATGCCTCCCAGACCAGGGGTGGTTGGCGGGGGTCGACGCCGACGCCCTCGACGCGGCTGTCGAGGCGGACCGCGACGATGCATCGGGGTACGGCGGTGGGCAGGCCGAGGAGCATGGCGTCGCCGGGGGCGGGGCGGGGTTGGAAGCAGGGGATGTCGGTGCCGGCGGCGAGCGCGGTGGTGCGGTCGTGTTGTCCGCCGGAGACGGGCGCGGTGACCAGGCGGATCAGGCTGCTGGGCACGATGGCCAGGTCGTCGGTGGTGGCGAACACCACGGGTTCGCGGGTCTCGTTGCCGGTGGTGGCCACTTCGGTGCCCGCACGCAGGTGCACCGTTTCCGGTTGCGGCGCGGACAGCCAGAAGTCGACGTCGGCGGTGGCCGCGGCGGGTGGGAACAGGGTGATGCCGAGCAGGTCGAGGAACGCGGCGTAGTTCTTCTCCGGGACGCGGTTGAGGCGGTAGAGGAGTTGGTCGACCATGTAGGCGAACGTCTCGATGAGGGTGACGCCGGGGTCGGAGACGTTGTGGTCGGTCCATTCGGGCGCGCGTTGCTGCACGTATCGTTTTGCCTCGTCGACCAGTTGCTGGAAGCGCCGATCGTCGAGGTTGGGTGAGGGCAGGGCCATCAGCGCCCCCCCGCGTTCGGTGCGGCCTGCGGGTCGGCCGGACTCTCCGACGACGGGATGGTGTAGAAGGGGAAGACCAGGTTGCGGGTGTCGTTGGTCGCGCGCACGGTGTAGTGGATGTCGATGTAGAGCACGCCTTCGTCGACCGTGTCGAAGGCGATCAGCACGTCGCCGACCTCGATCCGCGGCTCCCAGCGCTCCAGCGCGATCCGGGTCTCGTGCGCGATCCGTCCGGCGGTGGCTCCGTCGCCGGGGGCGAAGACGTAGTCGTGGATGCCGCAGCCGAATTCCGGTCGCATCGGTCGCTCGCCGGGTGCGGTGCCCAGGACGAGTCGGATCGCCTCCTCGATCTCCCGGTCACGCTCGACCATGCCGATGCCGCCGGTGGGGCCGACCCGCAGCGGGAATCCCCAGCCGCGGCCGATGAATCGTCCGCTCACATCGGCCCTCCGATCAGGACGTCGAGCGCGCCGGTGACGATGTGCGCGCCGCACGCGGTGGTGTCGCGCACGCGGGCCGCGGGCAGGCCGCCGATCAGGACGGCGCCGGTGCCGGCGGCGGCCGGGTTGGGCAGGACGACGTTGGCCGGGCCGAGTGCGACATGCGGTACGACCACGCACACGTGCAGGGTGCCGGTGACGGCGGCGGGGCGGCCGCCGATCAGGACGGTGGCGACGGCGGCTGCGGCACCCGGTGGCGGGGTGGTCAGGGCGCCGCCGTGGTCGGTGGTGTCGCCCGTGCGGGCTGCGGGGGGCATCGTCGCTGCTCCTTGGCTGTGGGTGGATGAACCACGGGTATGCGGGGCTCAGTTGATCCGGATGAGCCGGGCCTTGAGCACGCCGAGCAGGCCGCCGTCGATGGTGACGCCGGTCTTGCCGTTGATGTCGACCGAGCGGCCGTTGATGGTGACGTCGCCGGTGCCCGCGTCGAGGGTGATGCCGGTGGGGGACAGGGTCACGGACGTTGCGGGGCGGCGGCCGGTCGGCGCGTACACGGTCAGTTCGATGGTGTTGGCCCGTTCGTTCAGGCGGACCTCCAGGCGCTTGTTGCCACTGGCCAACCGCACGCCGGACTGCCCGCGCGCGGTGTCCAGGAGTTCGAGTCGGTGGCCCGAACGCGAGACGAGGGAACGGCGGTTGACCTTGCCGCTGGTGCGGTCGATCAGCGGGACGTCGTGCGGGGATGGCTTGTCGACGCCGTTGTACAAACCGCCCAGCACGTACGGGCAGTCCAGCAGGCCCTGTTCGAAGCCGACGAGTACTTCGTCGTTGACCTCGGGGGCGAACACCCCACCGCCGCCTCGGCCTCCCCACTGCACGGAGCGGACCCAGTCGGTGACGTAGGTGTCGTCGAGCCAGGGGAACTTCAGCCGCACCCAGCCGCGTTGGGCGTTGCCCTCCTCGCGGACGTCGGTGACGATGCCGATCGCCAATCCGGGCATGCGGGGTCCGCGCGAGGGTGCGTTGGCCCCGGTGGCCAGTCCGGCGAGGGAGCGGTCGGAGACGGGGCTGACCACGACGGTGGTGCGGTAGCCACGGTGTGGTTCGAGGACGTGGTGCGCGGCGGTCGCGGTGTAGCGGCCGGAGAAGGCGGGCCCGACGTTGCCGAGCGTGACGGGTTCGCCGGCGCGGAGTTTGGGGTTGCCCTCGGCGACCGCCTCGACCTCACCGAAGCCGGAACTCACCGTGGCCGCCGTTGCGCTCGCCACGGCGCGGGTCTCGGCCTGGGTGCGGTAGGGGGTGTCCGCGATGGTGGTTCGGGTGGCCGCGCCGAAGGCGCGCCCGACCACCCTGGGGCTCATCCCCGGGGCGACCGTGGTGCTGGTCACGGATGGGCTCTTGGCCACGAGCGGGGTCTTGGTGGTGACGTTCCAGCCCCGTACCTCGACGTCGGCCGCCCCGTCGGCGCCGGTGAGCACGGCGCGCAAGGCGAGGAGGTTGCGGCCGTATTCGAGGACGACGGGACTTCGGCCGGCCGGTGTGGACGGGGGTGGCGCCGTCGAGGCGGCCCTGGGTTTGACGAATTGCAGCAGGCCCTTGTCGTCGACGCCGACCTGGGCACCGCTCTCGGCGGCGAGGTGGCGGAGGAATTCCCAGTCCGAGACGTTGGCCTGGGTCAGCTGCTTGTGCATGATCGGCGCGGCCTCGATGCGGCCGCAGGCGAGCCCGGCGCCGGCGGCGACCTTGCGCACGATGTCCGCGGTGCGCATGTTGCGGAACGCGACCACCTTGCGGCCGCGTTGCAGGCGGTGCGCCTTGGAGGAGGCGCGGATCACGGTGAACGAACCGGTGGTGTCCGAGTCCAACTCGATGGCGGTCACCTCGCCGGTGAACAGGCGCTCGCGGGTGCGGTCCCGTGCCGTCTCCACGGAGATCTTCACGGGCGTGCCGATGCCGATCCCGGTGGCGGAGAGCAATTGGTGGTCGGGGTCGCGGTAGGACAACAGTGCGGTGTCGGGCAGGCCGACGCTCTCGTCGACCTCGCACGCGACGAGCTGCGCCACCCACGCTGCGGGCAACTCGCCGGGCGCCTCGACGATCGGATCGGCCGCGAACGACCGGCCTGGGGGCGTCATGCGGGGTCCTTCCACGTCGACTCGTCCCGCTCCGGCTCGCCCAGGGCGGGGACGAGCAGTTCGGTGCCGGGGGCGAGGGTCATCGGATCGTCGATGTCGTTGGCCTCCGCGATCGTGCGCCACAGCGTGGCGTCGCCGTACTCGTGCCAGGCCAGCAGGGCCAGACTGTCCCCGGCCACCACGCGGTGGGTGCGGCGCGCCTCCGGCGAGCCCGAGGTGGGGTTTTGGCCCGCCGGCGCGGAGCCGGCCTCCTCGATGGACAACGAGCACGTGGCGCGCAACGGTTTCCCGTCGACGTCGAACAGCGTGTACGACACGGAGAAGTTGGACAGCACCCCGTCGAAGGACGTGGTCTTCGCCGTGCCCCAGTCGAACCGCACCCACGGACTCGCCGGCTTCTTGGCGGCCAGGCTGGCGGGGGTGGGCACGCACGCCAGCATGAGCTGCTCCACGGCCTTCTCCACCGAGTTGTCGTGGGTGGCCGTCGCGTCGAGGAAGACCTCCAGGGACAACGAGCGCGGCCCGCTGCCGACGAATTCCGGCAGGGACGACTGCTCGGCCATCCGCGACGGCGACCGCCGCCACTCTGTGCTCTTGGTCAGCGACAACTTCGCGGGATTGAATTGCAGCGTGATGCGGGCGATGCGGCCGCCGGGCCGGGCGCCCACCGTGGCCGGCGGCTCCATGATGGTCAACTGGGCGCGGGCCCGGCTGGTACGGGCAGCGGGTGACACGCTGTCTTCCCCCAATGTCGGTCGGAGCGGGTTGCTCGGTCGGGGTCGGGCCTCTTTCGGTCAGGACGGGCGCAGACCCTCATGGGCGATTTCCAGGGTTTCCACCGCCGCCTGGGAGTTCGCCGGATCGAACGACGGACCCTGCCAGCGCACCGGCACGATGCCCAGCACCTGCCAGCTGATGATTCGCCCCAGGTCCGGTTTGAGCGCCACGATCTCGCCATCCTTGGGTTCCACCCGTTGGATGATCTCGCTCAACCACCGCGCGATCTTGGTGGTATCGGTGGTGACCGGGCGGGTCAGCGTGATGTTGGACCAGGTGATTCGTCCCGGTAGTTGCCACGCGAAGCCGTTGTTGCCGCCCTCGGCGTACTGCTCCATCTCCACCTCGGCGCCCAGACCCGAACAGGTGTGGAAGGCGCCCAGGTCGTTGCCGCCGATGGCGAGCTTGAAGAACACGCTCGTCGCGAAGATGTTGTCCGCCATGCGTTCGTTTCCATGCCTTTCTCGCGACGCGGGAACCGGGTTCGTTCGTGCCCTGTGAGGTCAGCGTCGGTTGTCGTAGGGGCGCCCGGCGCGTTCGCGCCCTCGGCGAAGGTCGGCACGGAGGAGTCGGCTCAGCGGTTCGACGAGGCGTCGGGCCAGGTCCTCCAGATCCGGGGTGGGGAGCGGTTTGGGCTTTGCCTCCTCCGCCGAGGCCCGGGTACCGGTGGAGGTGGTCGTGGCGGAGGCGGTTCGGGATCGGGCGGGGGTGGTGGTGACCGGGATACCGGTGACGCCCGGTTCGGCGGCGGTTCGCTCGGCGAGAGACCGTGGTGTGGGTGCGGTGCCGGGCGTCGGGGATGGTGTCGTGGGCAGGACCGCGGCGTTGCCTGCGGGCGGGGTGCGCTGGACGGTGCGGACCGCCAAGGGTTGCGGGTGCGCGAACAGGGACGGTGTGGGCGCGGTCGATGGCGGGCGCACGACGTCGGCGGCCAGGGGCGGGGAGGGGTGGGGCGAGAGTGGCGCGCCGGTGAGCGGGCCCGGCAGGGCCGGGGGATGCGGACGGACGGTCGGGACGATGTGGGTGGAGGGGTCCGAAGCGGTATGGGTCGCCCGGGTATCGGTCGCGCGTTGGACCGTGGGGAGTGGCGTGCTCGGTGTGTTGCGCGTGGTGTGCGGGCGACCTGTTGCACCGGCGGTGTGTGTGGATCGACGGCCTGCCATGCCGGTACGGGTGTCTGTGTTCGTCGTCGGGGCGGTGGGGCCGGTGCGCCCGCCGGTGTCTGTACGAGCCGCCGGGAGCACCCGGAACGTCGGGTCGGAGGCGCCGGGCGGCGTCGGGATCGTCCGTGGCCGGATTGCGAAGCGTCGACGCGGTTTGCTTCCGGACGCGGGGTTCCTGCGCGCGTCTGCCGGTCGGCCCGACTCGGCATCGGCGAACAGGCCGCTGCTCCCGACCGTGTCGCCGCGCTCGGACGACGGTTGCCGCGACGTCGTTGTCGGTACGGCGTCGACGTCGCGTCGCCAGGTGACCGGCACTGCCGGCCGGCCGCCGCCGGACGTCGGCTGAGGCGCGGAAAAGCCGCTGGCCGCACCGGTGTTGACGCTCAAGGGTCGACCGGAGAGCAGCGACCGGAAGCGCCGGCCGGTGACCGAGGGGGAGCCGTGAGCGCGGCCGTGGCCGCTGTCGTTGTCGGCCGCGGACTTCGGTAGGGAGCGGTGCGCCGAGGGGAGGCGACGGGCGACCACCACGGGCGGTCGTGACGCGGTGGGCGAAGTCGTGACGCCTTCCCCCGCCTTCGGGTCCGTTCCTGGCCCGGTGGCTCCGCCGGCCGAGCGTGGCGGTGCGACGGTCGTGCTGCCGACCGGGAGACGATCGGCGGGAGCGCTGCGGGTCGCTGGTCCCGATTCGACGGCGCGCTCCATGCTCGGGACCGACGAGGTGGATTTCCCGGGCTCCGAGGCGATGTCGGGCGTACGCACCGGCATCGGCGGCGATGCGCCGGACCGGGTCGACATCGGCCCGGCCGCGGTGTGCGACTCCTGCGGAGGTACCGGATTCCGGTGGCCGACGGGTTTCGCCGGGATCTGTGCGCTTCGGCCGGCACCGAGCAGTGGCGCGGCCCCCGGCAGTGTGGATCCGGCCGTAGGCGGAAGTGCTGTGAGCGGGGCGCCGATTCCCATTCGGGTCCGGGACCGGGGCGAGGTCGCGTCGGTGTCGGGCCGCCGCGAGCCGGCCGCGGGTCGGACGGGGGCTGATTCGCCGCTCCGGTCCTGGGTGAGGGCGGGCGATGGCGATGGCTTATCCGACGGCTGATGTGGTGCCGGTTCCCGATCCGGTGACGACTGTGGCGGACGTACGCGTGACCGGTGGGCGTGCTGCGCCGGCTTTGGCGCAGTGGTTGGCGTCGGGGCGTCGTGGGTTGCCTGCCGCTGCACCATGGGCATCGCGGCGCCACCCTGTCCGGCCGCCCCGGGGCGGGGTCCGATCGGTTCGCTCGCCGCTGGGAACAGCGCGGCCCCGGTGGGAAGTTCGTGCATCGGTGTGCCCAGTGCCGGGCGTACGGTCGCGGGCCGTCGCGCGGAGGCGCGTCCGGGCGGACGGGGTGATTCTCCCGACCCGTCGCCCCTCGCGTTGGTGGCCGTTCCGCTGTCCGGGGTGGCCGGCGGCGCGACGTCCGCCTTTCCCGGCACCGCCACACCTGCGTCGGGTGTATTGCCGGCCTGCATGGGGATCGCCGCCACCCGACGCAAGGTCATCGCCGGCCGCCGGGCCACGACCAAGGACGGGCGTACCCGATGCGGGCGTACGGCGGCGGGCCGAGCGAGCGGGGGAACCTCGGGCGAGAGCCCACCGGTTGCCTCAACGTCGTTCGAACCGTTCGAGCTGTTCGGCCCGTCAGGGCCGTTCTCCGGCGTCGCGGGATCCACGACCAGTCGCTGCACGGGCGATCCGCCGCCCGAGGCGGTGGAGGTCGGTTTCCGAACGGACCCTGGCGGGACTTCGGTCCTACGGCCGCCCGTGCCGGTTGCCGTCCGCCCAGGCCCATGCCCAGGCCCAGGCCCGGTGTTGGGCCCGGGCTCCGCTTCCGCCTCCGGTCGGGCAACCCGCAGCAGCAGGGGGCCACCCTCGGACATCGTCCGCGATGCCACGCCCGGTCGGACCACCCCGTGAATGAGCCCCGCCGGTGCCGACGGCAGTACCGCGTGCCCCAGTTCGCCGGCCGACGCCGGGTTCTGCCAGGAGGCGAGCCGTGACCGGAATCGGAGCCCGTCGCTGACCGCGATCGAGGAGCGCGCCGTGGTCACCACCGGTGGTGTGACCCGCCGCCAACCACCGTCCCAGTCGCCGGCGGCCGAGTGCAGCTCCGCTGACGGGCCTTCCACCGGTTCGTCGTCCGTCGGGACGCCGACCGCGTCCGGCAGAGCCGCACGGCGTTCCCGCCGCCGGAGTCGATCCACCAACCCCACGTGTTCACCCGCCTTCGTTGACGCGGGTGTTGATCCGCGCGATCTCCCGGACCCACTGCTGTCGTTCGCCGTGGGTGAGGTCGAGGATGTCCTCGCGTTGCCAGTGGAAGTGGTAGGCGATGTACGCGATTTCCTCTCGCAGTCGAGGAAGCGCGTACGTCACGATTCCCCCAGGCGCCCACCCGAGAGGTCCACCTCGAACGAACCGTGGCACAGCGGGCAGGTCACCGCCGCGTGAGTGTGGCCCTCGCTGTTGATCCGTCGGTAGAAGTCCTGGAGGAAGGCCACGTCGGTGGCGTACATGCGCTCTACGACGCCGGCGTGCACGTCGGTGACCGTGCCCAGTCGGGTGATCACCTGGCTGAGCAGCACAACGCTCAGGTACGCCGGGTTCTCCTTCACCCGCAGGTCGATCTGCGGGCGCAGTTCGTCCCGTGCGGTGGCCAGCCGCATCGAGCCGTTCCGGTGCAGCGTGCCGTCGTCGTCGAGGTAGCCGCGCGGCAGCTCGAACTCGAACTCGGTGCGCAGTTCGTGGCGTTCGCGGCTCGGCACGGGTGCGGGCGCGGCATGCGACTCGGTGGGCGCGGTGGCCTCGAGGATGTCGTCCAGGCCGCCGGCGGTGACCGTTCTGCGCCTCATTCGACCACGATCTCCTCGAAGGTGATGGTGACGGCCTCGGTGGCGGCGCTGGATTCGCCCGCCTTGAGCGAGGGGCCCTCCCATTTGCTGGCCCATCCCTGCATGAGTTGGATGCGTCGAACCGTCTCGCCCGTGGAGTCCTTGATCTCGATGGTGAGGTTCTGGCGGGCGGTGTCGACGGCGCCGTTGTTCAGCGTCTCCTTGATCCAGGTGGTGAATTCGCTGCTCTTGTCGAGCCCGCGGGTGATGGTCACCTCGCCGGCCTGGCGCGCGCCCGGCTGTTTGCGGATGATCTGCTTGCCCTCGGCGGTCACCTGGCGGACCTCGACGACCTCCTCCTCGACGGTCAAGCCGCTGATCTCCTGGATGGATTCGACGAGATAGCCGCCCAGTTGCACGCCGAAGACGTGGGTGGAAAGAGCATCGCCCTCTGCCATGGCCTTGTGTCACCTTTCCGGTGGGGAAGTCGTGCGGGTCACTCGTCGACGAGGCTGGTGCTGTCGGAGAACTGGGCGAGGCGGAAGATCACGAACTCGGCGGGTTTCACGGGTGCGACGCCGATCTCGCAGACGACCCGGCCCAGGTCGATCGACTCCTGCGGGTTGTTCTGCCGGTCGCACCTGACGTAGAAGGCCTCCTCCGCCGTGCGGCCGAACAGCGCGCCCCGGCGCCATTCCTCGGTGAGGAACGCGGTGACGTTGCGTCGGATGCTCGACCAGAGGCGGTCGTCGTTCGGTTCGAAGACCACCCACTGGGTGCCCAGGAGGATGGACTCCTCCAGGTAGTTGAACAGGCGCCGCACGTTGAGGTAGCGCCAGGCCGGGTCGGAGGAGAGGGTACGTGCCCCCCAGATGCGGATGCCGCGTCCGGGGAAGGCTCGGACGCAGTTGACGCCGATCGGGTTGAGCAGGTCCTGTTCGCCTTTGCTGAGGCGGATCTCCAGGTCCACCGCGCCGCGGACGACCTCGTTGGCCGGGGCCTTGTGCACGCCACGCTCGCCGTCGCTGCGGGCCCAGACGCCGGCGACGTGGCCGCTGGGCGGCACCAGTGTGTTGCGGCCGGTGGCCGGGTCGAAGACCTTGATCCAGGGGTAGTACACGGTGGCGTAGCGCGAGTCGAAGCCGGCGTCGTCGTTGCGCCACGTGCGCACCCGCTGCGCGTTGAGCGCGGGCGGCGGGTCCAGGATCGCGACTCGGTCGCCCATCTGCTCGCAGTGCGAGATCACCGCGAGCTGCACGGTCTTGACGGCCTCGGCGTCCAGGTCGCCGCGTCGGTGTGCGCTCATCAGATCCGGGACGGCGACCATGGTGATCTCGTCGATCGCCTCCAGGCCGGAGAATCCGGTGCGGGCCGACGCGTCGCCGACGTACTCGGCCGCGTCGTGGCGGGCCACGCCGGTGTCCGGGGCGGCGGCGGGCGCGGTCGGGAGGGCGACGGTCTGGCGTTCCGGGCGGGTCTGGGCCGTGCCCGGCTGTTCGGTGACCTCGATGAGCTTGGACTCGCGGACCTGGTTGACCAGGTATCCCCGGACGCTCTTGCGGGTGGAGGCCTCGTAGGTCTCCACCACCGTGCCGTCCTGCCGGACCAGCAGCTTGAAGCGGTCCTCCGGGGGATTCTCGCCGTCCACGTCGGCGACTTCGACGGAGAGGTCGGTGCCGGCTCCGGGGCGAGCCGAGACGAGGAATCCGCCGATCGCGGTGGGAACGGGTGCCGGCGGAAGGGCCTGGGGTTCGTTGTCGGGCCCCTCGGCGGGGCCGCCGACGCGGACGACGTAGGCGGTGCCGCCGCCGTTGGCGAAGTAGCCGTAGACGGCGTGCGCCAGATAGGTGTCCGGGGTGAAGGTGCCGAAGGTCTGGACGTACTGGTCCCAGTTGGTCACCAGGGTGGGCTGGTGGAAGGGGCCGGTCTCCGCGAAGCCTACGAAGGCGGCCACGGCGGTTCCGACGCCTTCGATGGGCCGCGCTCCGGACTGCACCTCCTCCACGTATACGCCCGGGGTGAGGTACGTCGGCATGCTCGCTCCTTCGGCTGGCCCACTGGGTCGGATCTCGGTCGAAGCCGAGTCTTGCCCTCGAAGTCCCGCTGCACGTAGGCCCCAAGGTCCCGCACCCGGGGCAACCACACTGCCTTTCAGGGCACTCGGCCGGGGCATGCGGGGGCCCGAGCCGTGCCCGGGGGTGGGTTCAGCGGCGGGGGCGGCCGGTCGGACCCGGGACGGGGTCGCCCGCGTCGCGGTGTGCGACGTCCGGATCCCGCCCGCCGGGACCGCCGGCCAGCCAGGGGCCGAACTCGCTTTCCAGGACCAGTCGGCCGAGCTTGTGGTACTCCTGCAGGATCGCCGCCACGACCTGTTCCATCGTGAGCGGCCGGCCCGTCTCCGCCGCCAAGTAGGCGGCGGTCACCGCGCATGCGCGGATCGAACCGCCCGCCAACTCGAAGCGCCGCGCGCAGAATTCGAGGTCGAGTTCCGGGTCGCGGGGCAGCTCCGGGCCCAGGCAGCGATCCCACAGGGCGAGTCGCTGCCGGGCGTCGGGCATGGGGAAATCCGCGACGACGTCGAGTCGTCGGGTGAACGCCTCGTCGAGATTGGCGCGCAGATTGGTGGTCAGGACCGCGATGCCGTCGAAGGACTCCATGCGCTGTAGCAGATAGGCGGATTCGACGTTGGCGTGGCGGTCGTGGGCGTCCTTGACCTGGGAGCGTTTCCCGAAGATCGCATCCGCCTCGTCGAAGAGCAGGATTCCGTTCACCTCGGCGGCCTCGACGAAGATGCGTTCGAGATTCTTCTCGGTCTCGCCGATGTACTTGTCCACGACGGTGGACAGGTCCACCACGTACAGGTCCATCCCGAGCGCGGCGGCGACCACCTCGGCGGACATGGTCTTGCCTGTGCCGGACTCGCCGGCGAACAGCGCGATCACGCCGCGCCCCCGGCCGCCGCCGGGGCGCATCCGCCATTGCCCGAGGACCT
Organism: Embleya sp. NPDC025285; assembly: GCF_055558835.1. Classification (NCBI taxonomy): domain Bacteria; kingdom Bacillati; phylum Actinomycetota; class Actinomycetes; order Kitasatosporales; family Streptomycetaceae; genus Embleya; species Embleya sp. NPDC025285. The sequence continues at coordinate 109,565 of NZ_JBVHLU010000012.1, read as the reverse complement.
GTTCGCGGTGCCGCGCGCGGAGCGCGAGTTCGCCGAGTTGGCGGCGGGTGGTGGTCGGCAGGACGAGATCGTCCCAGCCGACCGCGGGTTGCACGCGGCGGGCGAGTCGTTCCAGCCCCGCGCCGTTCTGCGCCCGGACGGCGGCGCGCAGATCGTTCGAACGTATCGCACGTCCGTCCAGTTCGGCCATCCGGGTGGCGACGGTGGCGGCCTTGCGGACCTGGTCGGTGTCGAGCCGGTACGAGACCACGGCATCGGTGAGTTCGTCGTCGGGCAGGTCGGGCGGATTGGATGGGTCGGATGGGTCGGATGGGTCGGGTCCGTCGGGAGTGGCGGGGGTTGCGGTGGCGTCGGCGAGGGCACGCCGCCACTGCCGGGCCCGGCGTGCGGGCGAGGGCGGGGTGACGGTGAACTGCAGGGGGCTCTCCGGCGACCACAGGGGATCCCAGACCTTGCTGCCGTGGGTGATCAGCGGCATTCCGCCGGACGCCGTGCACACCTCGTGCAGGAGTCGGCCGTGTCCGGTTCGTTCGAGGCCGAGTGCTTCCAACGGGCCCAGTACCACGCCGGATCCGTCGAGCCTGGCCTCGGTGGCCAGGGCGCGGGCCAGCCGTGCCGGTGCCGGGGTGGCGACCAGGGCGAGTACGTCCACGACCAAGGGGCGTCGACCGACGGCGGCGAGCGCGTCGACGGCCAGGCGGCCCGGGTCGCCGCCGCGGTCGAGCAGGTGGACCAGCCCGTTGCCGGTGCCCACGGCGTGGCCGACCCGGAGAGTGTGTTCGGGATCGGGGTCGGGTCCGGCTCGCCCGACGTGGACCAGGCCGAGGAGTCGGCTGTCGATCGTGTCGTCGCCGAGCAGGTGCGCGGTGATGCGATCGGGAACGCGCAACACCCTTGACGGCAGCGGTGATTCGGCGTCGCCGATCTCCACGAGTCCGGCGGCGACCAGGGGCGCGGACGGGGAGAGGCGGAAGCGCCCCGCTCCCGCGAGCGGCAGGTCGCACAGTTCCAGGGCAAGGCCGATGGTCGGACGGCGGCGGGTGAGGTCGTCGTTGAGGTAGCCGTACAGGCGCTCGAAGCGCGGGTCGATGTCCGGCGCCATCGCCACCAGGAGCAGTTCGACGTCGAGCGCGGTGAGGGTGAAGTCGGCGGCGAGGCGGCCGAGTCGACCGCCGGTGGGCCGATGCCGCGCCGACGACCGGGCACCGTTGCCGGCGGCGGGCAGGATGGCCGGCGGGTCGTCCAGGATACGTTCGACCGCCTCGGGGGTCAGGTACTGGCCTCGATAGGGGTCGTCCGGATCGGGGTCGACCGCCCGGCGGGCGGCCACGGCGTGTCGGACCCGGTCCTCGACGCGGGCCAGCCGTTCCCACAGGTCGCGGAGGCCGACGTCGGTGTCGTCGGGGCGGGTGTGCAGGTCGGGGGTCATCCGCTGGTACCGCCGCGACGCCGGCGGGCCGCGGGCAGGGGCCGTTCGCGTTCGGCGGCGAAGCCGTCGGGGCCGGGGTCGGACACGCCCTGGTAGCGCAGCCGACGGCCGGATCCCGTCTCGACGTCCCGCGCGCCGGCGGCGGTGCGCACCACCAGGCCCTCGGTCACCGGTGGGCCCGTCGGGACACGTTCGCCGGCGAGCGGGGCGGACACGCGCAGGTTGATGGAGGCCTTGAGGTCGCCGCCGAGGGCGGACCACAGATCCGAGGCGGAGGGGCCGTTGCCGCCGGGGCCGGCGGCCTCGAGGCGGACGGCGAGGCCGAGTTCGGCGAGGGTGCCGGTGTGCAGGCGGGTGGGCAGGATGTCCGAGTGGATCAGGCAGCGGAGCACTTCGGACAGCAGGCGGTGTTCGTCCTGAGGGCGGTTGGTCCAGGCGGTGACCAGGTAGGTCAGGTCGAACCAGCGCGGCTGGGCACGTCGGCCGACGACCAGGCCGGCGTCGTCGTGTTCCTCCGTCTCACCGGTCCTGCGCCGGCCGATGTCCTCGCGGATGTCGTACAGGAAAACGCTGATCGTTGGGGCGTTGCGCCGGGCGGCCCAGTCGCTGGTCGGGGCGTCGAAGACGAGGTCGACGCCGTTCTCGCCCAGTCCGGCCTCGGTGAGCAACAGCCTTAGTGCCTCGTCGACTTCGTGGATCATCGGCGGCTCACTTCGTCGGGCGGGCCGATGCTGCCGGCCACCACCAGGAACGGTGTGCTGACCGGGGAGAATCCGGGGCCGGTGGCGGTGATGACGCGCGGTCCGGTGGAGTCCTTGGGCAGGATCAGCAGTTGGGCGATGAACCTGAAGTCGGTCCCGGCGGCCGCGGGTGTCGCGGCGGCGGTGATTCCGGGTTTCCAGGTGAGCGTGACCGGTGCGCCGGGCGGGAAACTGACGCCGCGGACGGAGGTGACGAATCCCGGCTTCCCGATGCGGGGTACGGCGATGATGCGCGGCTGGAGGATGTCCAGCGGAAGGTGGGCGGTGTTGTCGGCGCGGTCGGCGTCGGTACCGGTGGTGGTCAGCGTCGTGTCGATGACGGTGTGCAGGGCCCGATCCGGTGCCAGGACCACGCGTAGGACGGAGGAGGCGCCGGGCGCGAGGTCGCCCAGGGCGCACACTCCGGCGCGGCAGCCGGCCGGCAGCGGACCGGTCGGGATGTCGCCGGGGAGGCCGAGGGTGAGCCGAAGTCCGGTTGCCAGGGCGTTTCTTCCGTTGCGCACGACGTAGGTGACCACGACCCGGCCGCCGACGAAGCCGGGATTGGGCTGTGCGGTGACCGTGACGCCGGGGCCGGCCAGGGGCGCCGGCGGCGCGGGCGGCCGTGGGGCGGGCGGGGTGGTGGGCGGCGGTGCCGGAGAAGACGCGGGGGGCGGCGAGGTGGGTGGAGGGGTGGAGGGGGGCGGCGTGGACGGGGGTGGTGACGAGGGCGGGGTCACCGGTACCACCGGGACGACGGTCCGCGCCGCGTTGTCCCCCGGGTTGGGGTCCACGACCGCGCCGGCGACGGACCAGCCGACCTGCTGGTCGCCCCTGGTCACACCGGTCAGTCGGGCGGTCACCCGTACGCTCGCGCCGGGCGCGAGTACGCCCAGGTCGCACTGGGGGGAGCCGGGGGCGCAGGTGCCGGCCGTGGAGGTCAGGGTGTCCAGCCGGAGGCCGGGTGGGGCGTCGACGGTGAAGACGGTGCCCGGGGAGGCCGCGGGGCCGTGGTTGGTCACGGTGACGGTCAGCGGGACGGTGGCGCCGATCTCGACCGGTGGGGCGGTGGGTGGGGCGCCGACGGTGAGGTCGACGGACTGCTGGTAGCCCGGTTCCTTCTGTCGGCCGGGCAGGCCGTTGGCGAACGGGGTCAGCACGCCGGACGCGAGGTCGAGGGTGGACAGGCCCTCGGGGGAATTGGGTGCGAGGGCGCGGCGGGAGCTGAGGACCAGTCGGCTCGCGTCGGGCGACCAGGCGACGTCGCGGGGTTGGAAGGGACCGGTGGCGGAGGTGTCGGGGAGGTTCCGGCCGCAGGCGGTGGGGTCCTCGCGCAGTCCGAGCGGGAGTACGACACGGCAGTCGGCGCCGGTCGGCGTGGTCAGGAGGATGCCGGCGCGTTCGTTGACACGGCCGCCGCCGTCCTTGCGGTTGAACGCGAGAGAACGGCCGTCGGGGGAGAAGGCGGGGCTGTCGTCGATGACCTGGCAACCGGCGGGGCAGATGGTCGCGCTCAGGTCGCGCTGCCGGTCCAGGGCGCCCACCGGCACGGTCCAGATGTGCTTGTTGCCGCCGTTGCCGTCGATCACGGCAGTGCGGGTGAAGGCGATCGTCGTGCCGTCCGAGGACCAGGTGGGCTGGGCGTCGGAGCCGGCCGGTTGTCCGGCGGGCGGGTCGATCCGGGCGACGATCGCGCCGGTCGCGACGTTGGCCACCAGGATCCGGCCGGGGCCGGAGGCCGGTCCGACACCGCCGGGGGAGGTGCGGGTGAACGCGAGCAGGGTGCCGTCGGGGGAGAAGGTGGGGTCGGTGTCCCAATCGTCGGAGCCGCGTCCGGCGAGCGGCAGTGCGCCGGCGTTCGCGCCGTCGGCGTCGGTGAGCCAGATGCGTTCGATCCGTCGGCCGTTGCCGCCGTCCTCGAAGCGGGTCGCCACGATCCGCCGACCGTCGGGGGTGTAGTTCTGCCGTTCGGTCCAGGGGTCGAAGCCCGCTCGGGGGTTGAACAGCGGGTCGCGCGCCGGGTCGGTGTTGGTGTCGGCCTCCGGATCCTCCTCGAGGATGGCGAATCCGAGGTCGCGCGGATCCGAGCCGTCGGGCCTGGCGTCCTGGAGGGTCGCGACGTGCGAGGCGTCGGCGGTGGTCCGGGTGACGAGGACCGTTCCGCTCGTCGGCGAGCCGAGCCAGGTCGGCGCGTCGACCGCGCGGTTCTCCTTCAGGACCAGGTCCGGGACGGCGTCGGGGGCGTCCTGGACCCGGTAGACGTTGGCGAACGGGTCGCAGCCGCAGGTCTGGTCGGGGCTGAGGAAGAGCAGGCCGTCGCCCCCCGGCAGCCACGCGGCCGACTCGGTGCGCCAGCCGGCCGGGCCGCCGGTGAGGAGGGGGCGGTCGGTGCCGTTTCCGGTGGTTTCCCACAGGCGTGGTCCGGTCTGCGGTCCGGTGTCCAGGGTGAAGACGATTCGGTCGCGATGCGCGGGGTCGTCCACCGGATTCCAGGCCGGTTCGGTCGCGTCGCCGGGCGGGGCGTGGCTGAGTCGGGTCTCCGGGCCGCCGGTTATGGCGCGCGCGAGGATCTGCCGGCCGGCGGCGGGGTCGGCGTTGCTGGAGTAGGCGAGCCGGGTGCCGTCGGGGGAGAAGGTCGGGGAGGTCTCGTCGGCGGGGCCGTCGGTGAGGCGGCGGAGGTTGTTTCCGTCCGTGCCCACCAGCCACAGATCGTGTTGGGTGCCCCCGCCGGGGCCGCCGGGCTCCGCCGATTCGAAGACCACGGACCGTCCGTCCGGGGCGAGTTCGGGGTGTGCGGCGTCGCGTCCGGTGGTCAGCCTGCGGATGCCGCCCGCGGCGTCGCGCAGGTACACCTGCGGACGGGCTTCGTCGCGCAGGCTCGTGAAGACGAGCTGATCGCCGCGTGCGGAGGACTGCGCGTCGAAGTGCGCGGGGCCGGGGCCGAAGAGCGGCTCGCTGCGCTCCGTGGTCGATACCCGGCCCATGCTGCGGTGTTCGGTGCCGGCGAAGGTGATTCGCCCGGTGCCCGGCGGGTCCGCGAGATCGGCCCGCGCGGCCCGGGGCGGGGGCGCCGCGTTCGGCGCGAGCAGCGCGGCGGAGGTGACGCCCAGCACCGCGAACGGGACCAACAGCAGGGCGACACCGGTCAGTCCACCCAATCGGCCGCGCCCGGGGGTCGAGCCAACGGTGCCGATCACGCTCCACCTCACAGTCGGGCCGAGCCGGGGCCCTCATGGATTCGCGCGGGCCGGCGTCCACAGGTCCGCGCAGGCCAGCCTTGCGGTCGCGGGCCGGTGTGGAACAGGCCGGGAGTACCCGGGGCGGGGGAAGTACCGCTGCCCTTTGCGGCCATCGCACCCGCGCCGGCTCATTGCACCCGTCCCCGGTGCTCGTCTCGCTCGCGCCGGTCGACCTGCTCGCCGGGTCGTCGTGCTGCTCGTGCGGTCGTCGTACGAGCCCCGGGGTTCGCTCCCGACCCCGGGGCCCGTTCACCGACGCGGGGTCAGATCAGTCCCTGGCGCATGGCGTAGCCGACGGCGTGGGCCCGGTTGCGCAATTGCAGGCGGGTCGAGACGTCGTGCAGCACGTTCTTGACGGTGCGCTCGGAGTACGAGGTCTTGCGGGCTATCTCGGCGGTGTCGTAGCCCTCCGAGACCAGCCGGAGCATGTCGGCCTCGCGGGCGGTGAGGGTGGAGAGGGTGAGTCCTCGGGGGTCGAGCACGGTGCGCTGGAGGCTGCCGACGTAGTCGAGGAGCTTGCCGAGTAGGTCGCCCGGCAGGACTCCCTCCCCGTTCGCCATGGCCGTCACCAGGTGGACCAGCCGGTCCTGGTCGGCCTCGGAGCGGCGTAAGACGGCGGCTACTCCGCACTCGATCATCGTCTGCAGCGAGCTCGTCTCGAACACGCCGACCACCAGTCCGGTGCGGGTGGAGGTGTTGCGTTGCAGACGGCGCAGGAGCTGCACGGTGGCGTCGTCGACGGTGTCCACGACGACGATGGAGGTCTGCGCCCCCTCCGCCTCGGCGTCCGTGAGCAGCTTGATCTCCGGGCGCCGGCGGAGCTGTTGCACGACGCCGGTGTGCAGGATGAGGTCCTCCGCGTACACGGCGACGGAGACGCGGCCGGGCGCCTCGGCCGGCGCGGGGTCGCGCACGATCTTCGTGGTCGTCGCGGGGCCGTGCGGTGGGCGAGGGGTCTGTGGCTCCGACGTCGAGGCCTGGAATGTCATCGCTCGGTGTCCGTTCGTTGGAGTTCTGCCGCTGGGTGGGGGGCGTTGGGGCGTCCCGTCGAACTGCCGTCGGTCAGCGGTCGTGGGCGCGTGCCGGACAGGTGGGCGCAGTGCGGCCGTGCGCGCCGGGGGCAGCGCGTCTGCCCGCCCGTTGCCCTCCCGTCTCTGCGGTGGGGAGGGGTCGGCGACCTACGTTCGGGTCGTGACCACACCTGCCGAAATCGAAATCCCACCGGTGACGGTGTCGCCCGGCGGTGAGGCGACGACGACCCTGACCGTGCGCAACGACAGCGACATCGTCGAGGCGTACGTGCTGGAGGTGGTCGGCGACTGCGCCGCGTGGAGCACCGTCGAACCCGCGCGCGTCTCGCTGTACCCGGGCACGTCCGAGGAGGTGACGATCCGCCTCGCGCCGCCCAGGTCGCCCGAGGTGCGGGCCGGGGAGATACCTCTGGGCGTCCGCGTCCTGCCGGCGGAACACCCGGAGTCGGTGGTGGTACCGGAGACCACCGTCGTCGTCGAGGCGTTCCGGGAATTGCGCGCGGAGCTGGATCCCCGGCGCCGGCGCGGCTGGCTCGAGGGGCGGTATCGCGTCGCGGTGCGGAACCAGGGGAACGCCGCCGTCGACGTCGCCCTGGTGGGGCGACAGGCCGGAGAGGAACTCGCTCTCGCGTGTACGCCAGAGCGACTGCGGTTGGCGCCCGGCGAGTCCGCCGAGGCGCGATTGCGGGTCCGGGCCCGGAAGTTGATCTGGTTCGGGGCGTCGGTCACGTGGGCGTTCGAGGCCGAGGCCGGGACCGTCGAGGCTGTCGAAGCGGTGGCGGGCGTCGGCCCGGCAGGCCCCGACGGAACGTCCGCGACCGCGTCGGGAACCGCCTCCGCAGCCTCCCCCGAGCCCGCCGCGAAGCCCGGGGGCGTGGCCGTCGTCGAGCAGCCTTCCCGGGATGCGATCACCGCGCAACCGGTGGCCCTGCCGGGGGAGTTCGTGCAGCTCCCGGTGCTGCCGAAGTGGCTGTTGATCCTGTTGGCGGTGCTGTTGGCCCTGCTGGTCGCCTGGTTCGCATTGGTTCGGCCTTCGGTGCGAAGTACCGCGAAACAGGCCGGAACCAAGGCCGCCGAGAAGGAGGTGGCGCGAGACGCCCGGGAGCAGCAGGCGAACGCCGCGCCGAATGCCGCCGAGGGCCAGGGCGTCGGCCAAGGCGAGTCGACGGCCCCCGCGAACGGCCCGGCGAAACCCGGCGCGAGTGGCGGCTCGGGCACCGGAACGGGCACGAGCGGCGGGGCCGGGCGGCAGAGTTCGGCGACCATCGACGTGCAGACGGACGGCGGAGCCGACAAGGCGGGCACATACCGCGTCCCGGACGGAAACGTCTTTGCCATCACGGACATCGTGGTCTCGAACTTCCAGGGCGACGAGGGCCTGGTGACGATTTCCTTCGGCGAGCAGAAGATCACCACGATTGCACTGGAGACATTCCGCAATCAGGACTACCACTGGGTGACCCCCATCCAGATTCCCGCGAACGCGACCGTCACGGCAGCCGTGACCTGCGCCAAGCCCGGGACACCCGCCACGGGACAGCAGGCGGCCGGGTGCCATGAAGTCCTCAACGTCAGTGGTGTGCTCAGCAGAACCCAATGACAACATCCGTCACACCGGACAGTTTTAACCTCCTCCGGCACTCATGAGAAGAGCCGACATCGGCAGGCCGGCCGAAATCGGCCTGCCGAGACGCGTGTTCTCGTGCCTTCTCGTGGGGTCGCCGCGTGTCGTCGTCGTTGCCCCCGACAAGGGCTCGTCGGGCATCCGGCGGCGATTCCGCGGTCGATGAGGCGCAACCGCGCCTCGGGATGGGGCATTCCCCAAGCACGGTCGTACGTATGCCTGTGGGTCACCGGTTCCTGGGATTGGATCCGACGGGCAACCCGCTTTGCCCGAAAGGCTGCCCGCCGGGCCCTGTTCGTTGCCTCCGGCCACGCCGTAGGAAGGCATCGCAGGACGTTCGCCGGCCCGCCGCTCGCTTCGCTCCGCCGCGATCGACGGACCTCTTCGGATTCGGGAGGGCTCGGATATGCGTACACCCGCCGCCGACCGGCCGCGCACCCCGGCGGGCTCGACCCCCGAGCCGGAGCAGCGCAGGGGATCCGGTGCATCCAGGCCCGTCGGACTCGCGCCAGGATCCGCGCCGAGCCCCGCCCGGGTGGCCGACCTGCAGCGATCGGTCGGCAATGCCGCGGTGGCGCGGATGATCCGGCGGGAACGCCACGAGCACGGGCCCGACTGCGGCCACGTCGCCGAACAGCCGCCGGTGCAACGTTCGTTGGTGCACAAGGTGTTGCGCAGCCCGGGCAGACCGCTCGGCAACGGACTGCGGGCGGAGATGGAGGCCCGGTTCGGCGGTGCCGACTTCTCCGGAGTACGCCTGCACAGCGGGCAGTTGGCCCGAAGCTCCGCGGCCGAGGTCGGCGCCCGCGCGTACACCTCCAGCCACCACGTGGTCATGGGCTCCGACGGGGGCGACAAACACACCCTGGCCCACGAGTTGGGCCACTACCTCCAGCAGCGGCAGGGCCCGGTCGGCGGCGAGGTCGACCATCGCGGCCTGGCCGTCTCCGACCCCGACGACCGCTGGGAGAGGGCCGCGGAGGCGCAGGCACGGAAGGTGATGAGCGGCCCGACCCCCACTCTCGTGGACACCGGCACCGCGTAGCCGACGGTCGACCCCGCACCGAGGCGGCCGCCGTGACCTTCCCGACCGGTCGGTGCCGGGCGCGGGTGGTGGACGCCGTACGGGCCACCGGAGGCGCGTTGCCGGCGGCACGGCATCACCTTCCGGCGTCGCTCATCTCGATGTCATCGTCGTCGTAGAGGCGGACCATGCGACCGTCGATGAACGCGTAGTGGAAGCCGGAGTCCTCGTCGAGGTAGTACGGCTGGCCGCTGCGCGCGTCCAAGCGAAGGGTGTAGCCCGGGACCTCGGGAACCGGTCGCGCGCGCCCGGCACCGGTCGCACTGCTTTCGGCCATGCTGCTCCCGGCCCGGCCGCCGTGCGAGCTCGGCCCCGGACGGGTGGGAGGCCGCTGCGATTGTCCGCCTCGGGGACGGGACGAGGATCCGGCCGGGCGGCCTGACGGCGGCGGATCCATGTCGACGTCCTCGGTCTTCACGGGCTTCGTGGACGCCTCGTGTGCGGCGAGCAACTTGTCGCCCTTGCGGCTGATGGCCTTGCGTAGATTGTCGCCCTTGTCGCCCGTGTGCAGGTACTTGGACATGCTCGGCACGTTGTATGCCTGGTCGCGCCGGAGTCGGGCGAGTGTCCTGAGCAGGTCGTCGGGTGCCTGGGTGGGGTTGAGTTCGCCGCCGGCGCCGCCGCGGTGGATCCGTTCCCAGTCCGCGCACCAGGAGTTGCGGGGCAGGCTGCGAATCACCCCCTTGATGACGTCCTTGCCGGCCTCGTCCAGGTCGCCGCCCTTGGTGAACTGCTTCTCGGGAGCGCCCTTCTTCCGGTTCTTCGGCACACTCTCGACCTTGCCGGAGCGCGAGGGCACGTGCTTCCAGTGGCCCTCGCTGCGGTAGCGGGCGATGTAGCCGCCGAAGCGGTCGTGGTGCAGGCCGACGACGCCCGCCAGGTATTCGAGGGTCATCCGGTCGCGCGTGTTGTACTCATCCGCGAGTTCTATCGCCCTCCGCCGGCTCTCGTCGGTGGGCGGAGCGCCCTTCGTGCCGTTCCAGAGTCCGTCGAGTTCGCGGGCCTGATCATCGGTGAGCCGCTCGTACTTGCGGCGCGGGATCGTGTGGGTCGCCGAGCCCTGACCGATCCCGGCGGGAGCCGTGTCCAGCGTCCAGGTGTCCGCCAGCGGCCGCTGCACCCGGGTGTACATCCCGTCGTCGTCGAGTTCGGCGTCGCTGGTGGGCGGGGTCACGTCGGCCTGTCGCGACGCGTAGCGCCCGGGCACGCGCAGGGTGGGGCCGCCGCGCCGGAACTGGGCTCCCTGCGGGGCAGCCTCGTTCGCCATCGCGGGAGTGCTGGTGATGTCGGTTTGCACCATCTGCCGGATGTAGTCGTAGTAGTTCCGGTCCATGACGTGGCGCTGGTGTGTGTAGAGGGAATCCACGGAGCCCTGGAAGTAGTGTCCGTAGTTCTCGTCGAAGCTCAGACCCGCGTATCCCATCCGCTCCCGGTAGTACATCAGCGCGGCCGCGCAGCCCATGCAGGGCCGGTACTTGCCCATGATCGCGATGGGCCCCCGGACGTCCCGCCGCGGGTGGATGCCGGCGTGGCGCAGAGCCAGGAGCAGTTTCTGCTCCGCGTGCACCGAGCCCTCCTGCGTCTGCTGCCCCTGGTGCCTCCCCCTGGTGATGGTCCTGGGGTCCAGTGCCGCGAATCGGAGCAGGAAAACCCGGCCCTCGTGGTCGCGGTCGGTGAGCATGGTGTGCAGGTCCGGGTCCTCGATGTCCACGACGATGACGGGCGAGTCCGTCTTGGCCCGCAGCGCCATGGCCGTGGCGTCCGGCCCTCGGCCCTGCTCGCCGGCGCCGCGCTGCTCGGTGAGGATCGCCTCGTTCTTGCGGCGAAAGCTGGACAACTTCGCGCGCAGGTTCTCGGCCTCGTGACCGCGCAGGCCCCGGGTACGTCCTTCGTCGCTCTGCTCGATCTCCAGCAGCTCCTGCAGGGTCGGATCCGCACCGGCCTGCTGTGTCCCCCGTTCCACGAGGGTGTCGATCGAGGAGTTGTAGTTCGAGGCGAACACCAGGCGGTCGTTGATCAGCATGCCTTGCACTTCGCGGTTGTTGGTGTCCTCCGCGGCGTTGTCCGGGTCTTCGTCGCGGGCCTGTTCCTGGGCGCCCTTCATGCTGTCGAAGAGCAGGGCGCTGGTCTCGGACAGAGTCTCCTCGGCCTCCTCGCCCTGCTTGGAGCGGGCGAAGCGCATCCAGAACTCGCCATGCGCGCGGCCCTGTCGGCGAGCGCCGTAGTTGACCATGGGCGGGTTGTCCACCAGTGCGGTGATCGCGGCCTTGACCTGCTCGGGCGTCGGCTGCTGCGCGGCGGGCGGCTGTTGCGGGGGCTGCCCCGCGCCGCCGTTGCCCCCGTCCATGCGCTGGATGGGCAGCGGCGGGGGCGAGGCGGGATCCGCGCGGAGCATCCGGGTCACGGCGGCGTTGCCGATCGAGCCCTGGAAGGCGAGCGCGGTGGCGGGAGTGAGCCGGCCGGGGGTTGCGGGCGCGGGGGAGAGGGGCCGCGTCGGTCGGTGCTGCGGCCGCTCGCGACCGTCGCGTCCGGCGTGGTCGTGCGCGTCGGCGCCCGGCCGCTCGCCCTGTCGCTGCCTCATGGACCCGACCTCCTACGCCGACGAGGGCCGAGGTCATGGTCTCGTGAACCGTGGCGGGAGGCACATGTCCGCGAGGGTGCCTTCGAGGGCAGAGATCGCTGCCCTCGACGGCGGCTCCGGATCGTTTCCGACGCCCGCCGGCGTCAGACCGCCCAACATCGGTGCCGGACTCGCCGTCCCGACCGCCGGGCGAAGCCGATGCGGCCGTCCGCGGCGAGCGCTTCGAGGACGTGGTGCTCGTCGCGGTCGAGACGGGTGAACCGACCCGGGCCTCGAACGTGGTGCGCCGCCGGGCGGTCACAGGGTTCATCCGATCGTCCCGGCGACCCCCGTCGGACGTATGCCGGGCCGCCCGCTTCGGGCGGCCCGACCCGGAATCACCTCACAGTCCGCCCCCGCCGCCACGCATCCAGGCGGTGCTGCCCGAAGCCCGATTGCCCGCCGCAACCGGGTCGTTGCCGGCGTCCTCTCCGACCCGCAGCAGGTCCCGCGACCCCGAGTCGCCCTCGCGTCGGCCGAACGAGAGCACCACGAGCAGTCCGATCACCCCGACCAACGCCACCGAGACCGCGACAAGCAGCAGTGCGTCCATGCCGATTCCCACTCCCCCGAAGTAGCCGTGCCACCAATGAGCTTGCGCCCCTCGACACCGCCCGTAACCGACCACCCGCTGAACCTCCGGTAAAGAAGATGGACGCCGTCCCCAACGGGTCGCGTCGCGCCCGTGGTCACAGTGGTTCGTCGGCCAGGTACGGCGGCGCCGGGTCGTATTGCATGTATCGGCGTACGTCCCGGGCGTGGTCGCGGCCGTGGATCCGGCCGACCAACCACAGGGCGCTGTCGATGCCGGCCGAGACGCCCTGGCTGGTGAGCAGGGTGTCGTCCACGACGTAGCGCGCGTCGCGCACCACCGTGACATCGCCGCGTGCCTGCAATTCGTCCTCGTAGGCATGGTGCGTGGCCACCCGCCGACCGCGCGCCGGGCCCGCCGCGTGCAGCAGGAACGCACCGGTGCACACTCCCGCGACCCAGTCGGTCCGCGCCGCCGTCCGGGACAGCCAGGACGTGACGACCGGGTTGTCCGGCTGGACCACGCGCGCACCGCGCCCACCCGGGACGAGCAGTACGTCCAGGTCCGGGTGGTCGTCCAGGGTGCGGTCCGGCAGCACCCGCATGCCCCGGCTGCACCGCACCGGATCGAGGCGTTCGGCGATCAGCACGAGGCTGTCGACCCCACCGCGCAGCAACGAGGAGGCACCGAACACCTCCCACGGCCCGGCGAAGTCCAGTTCCTCCGCCTCGTCGAAGATCAGCACACCGTAGGTCGTCATCGGACCGCCCGTTCGCTCGTGGTCATGGGGATTCCGTTCCGGGGATTTCCGTTCGCGGTCGTTCGGCGCACCGTGTCCCGCCGCGACGCCGCGACGCCGCGACGCCGCGACGCCGCGACCGGGAGCCGACAGCCCCGTTCACGCCCCCCACCGCGAACTCGCTGCCGCCTCCTCCATCTGTGTCCGCCCGCTCCCGTCCCACCCCCGCTCGCGGAGCAGTTCGCCCGGGAGGCTGTAGCGAGGCGCGTTCTCCGGACCGCGCCGGGCGTGCCGGACGATCTCCTCGGCCAGAGTCTCGGCCATCCGCAGTCGAGGGTGCTCGGCGTGGATCGCCCGGGCCTGGGCATCGGTGACACACTCGGTGTCGACGCCGAAGTCGATGGTGATGCCCTTGCGGGTCAGGTATGTCAGGACGCCGCGGCGCTCGGCGATGCCCGCCGAGGTATGTAGCGCGATCGCCTCCCACACCCGATCGACGTCGGCGGACGCGAGCCCGTTGTCGGTCAGGAACGCCGCGGCCAGGTCGGCCCCTTCGACCTCGAATCGCTGCCTTCCCTCGGCGTGCGACGACGTCCCGAGGTCGTGCAGCGCGCAGGCGAGGAACAGCAGGTCGGGGTCGAAGTCCGCGCCGGGGCGCAGCCCTTGGTGCGCGGCGTACAGAGCAGCGAATCGGTAGCTGCGGAAGCTGTGTTCGGCGATCGGCGCCGATTCACAGGCCCGGACGTACTCGATCGCGCGGCGGGCCGTCGGTGTGGTGGGAACGGCGGCGACTGTGTTCATACCCCGACCGTAGACAGTGGGTCGCCGACCAGGGGAGTGACACGATTGCCACATCTCGATAGTATCGTGCCATGCCCGCCCCAGCCCCGCCCTGCCGACCGCACCGGGTCGTCGTGCTGGCCCAGCCCGGAGTCCTGGCGCTCGACTTCGGCATCCCGATCCAGGCGTTCGGTGATTGGCCGGGCAGCCCGTACGCGGTCACCGTGTGTACCGAGCACCCCGGCCCCGTCCCGGTCCACGGCGGGCCCGCGCTGCTCGTCGAGCACGGCCTGGACGCCCTCGCGCACGCGGACACGATCGTTGTGCCCGGCCTGGTCCCACCCGATCCCCCGTCGCCGCCGCTGCGCACGGCCCTCGCCGCGGCCGCCGCCCGCGGCACCCGCATGGTGTCGATCTGTACCGGCGCGTTCCTGCTCGCCGGCGCGGGACTGCTGGACGGACGACGCGTCACCACCCACTGGCAGCGTGCCGCCGAACTGGCCCGGCGCCATCCGTCCGTGCTTCTCGAACCGCAGGTGCTCTACGTCGACGAGGGCGACGTGCTGACCTCGGCCGGCGTCGCGGCGGGCATCGACCTGTGCCTGCACATCATCCGCACCGACCTCGGCGCCACAGTCGCCAATCAGCGTGCCCGCGCCCTCGTCGCGGCCCCGCATCGCGCGGGTGGTCAGGCGCAGTTCATCGCCCACCCCACCCCGCCCGAGCGCGGCGGCGGCCTCGACGAGGTACGCGCGTGGGCGGTACGCCACCTGGACGAGCCGCTGACCGTCGATCAGATGGCCCGACGGGCCCGGCTGTCCCGGCGCACCCTGATCCGGCGCTTCCACGCGGAGACCGGCCTGCCGCCCATGCAGTGGCTGCTCGACGCCCGCATCGACCGGGCCCGCGAACTCCTCGAGGGATCCGACCTGCCCATGGACGCCGTGGCCCGGCAATCCGGCCTCGGTACCCCGGCCAACCTGCGCACCCTGTTCAAACGCCGACTCGGGGTGCCGCCCAGCATCTACCGCGGCACCTTCGACACCGGCGACCGCCCGCTCTGATCCGTCGTTACCGCCCCAACCTCGCGTACGCCCAGTCCAAGCTCGCCGACCCGGTCCTGACCCGACGTCTCGCCGACCTCGCGGCCGAGTGCGGTTGGCCGTTGACGAGCATCGCGGCCCACCCCTTATCCAGGAGAGATCCCAGTGCACGTGCTCCTCTTCGGCGCCACCGGCATGGTCGGCCAAGGCGTCCTGCGCGAATGCCTGCGCGACGACCGCGTCACCCGCGTGACCGCGGTCGTCCGGGCACCGCTCCGCACGGCCGACCCCAAGCTCCGCGAGATCGTGCACGCGGATTTCACGGACTTCTCGGCGCTCGCCCCCGAATTCGAAGCCGTGGACGCGTGCTTCTTCTGCCTCGGGATCTCGTCCGTGGGCAAACGCGAGGACGAATACCGCCGGATCACCCACGACTACACCCTCGCCGCGGCCCGAGCCCTCCCCGCCAACCCGGCGCTCACCTTCGTCTACGTTTCCGGCGAAGGCACCGACAGCACCGAACGCGGCCGCTCGATGTGGGCCCGCGTCAAGGGCCGCACCGAGAACGAACTGCTCGCGATGCCGTTCCGCGCGTACATGTTCCGCCCCGGCTTCATCCACGCGTCACACGGCGAGATGTCCCGGACCCCGACCTATCGCAGGCTCTACGTGGTGATCTCCCGGCTGTACCCGCTGCTGCGCCGGGTGGCCCCCAAGTACGTGACCACGACCGAGAATCTGGGTCGCGCGATGCTCGCCGTCGTGGCACGCAACGGTGCGGGCGAGCGCATCCTGCGCAGCCCGGACATCAACCAGGCGGCGGCCGGCGGGAGTTGATCAACCCCCGGGCCCGAGACCGATGACTGCGGCCCCTTCGACCGGCGGTGGGCGCAACTTGCCCGAATGGCTGGCCCTGTGGCTTCGTCAGGTGTCGAAGCCCGGATCGCGGTGGGCCTGCGGTGTCGCACCTGGTGTGCCGCCACGCGACCACGATGGACGGCCGTGCGGATGCGGGACGTCCTGAAGGTCGACCGAGTCGACGAGGGGAAGGAACGGGCGGAACGTCTCGCGCGGGACGTGCACCGGGTGACCCGGTACGTACGGGCCGAACCGTCGGGCGCTCATCGCGCACTCCCGCCTGGCGTCGGGTGTGGGGCCATGCCCAGGGTCGAGGCCATCGCCTTCCGTAAGCAGTGGCTGTGCGCGGGCGCCACGAGCCTGGCCGCGATGCGCGCCGCGTGGACGGCGGCTCGGATGAGAGCGTCCGTGTCGAGGGATTCCGCTTCGAGGGTCTGCGGGAGATGGGTGAGGTATTCGGCGGCGACGCGGTTGGCGTCGGAGACCGGGAACGCGCGCAGCAGCCCCATGACCGTCGCCTCGGCTTCCCGGGGGTTCAGGCTGAGGACGTCGGCGCAGCAGTGGACGCATCCGTCGCGCGGAGACGAGACGTAGTACTGCTTGGTGTCGCCGTGATGACGCATCCCGGACTTGGGGTACTTGGTGACCTGCACGTCGGGGTCGACGCCTGCTTTCGGGCTGTTCACGAGGATTCCTCGGGGGCCGAGAGGTGCTTCAGGCCCAGCGGGACCAGGACCTCGAACTCGTCGGGACGCACGGCGGCCCACCTCTCCGATTCGGGGGCTTCGGACCCGACGGGACCGGTCGCGGCCGTCTCCACGAGCACGGCGAATACGGCCGGGCTCAGGTGCGGTGCCATGCCGCCGAGCGCGCGGACGAGTCCCCTGTTGTAGTGGGTGGACAGGCCGTGCAATGTCCTGTGTTCGAGCCGGTGGTGTCCGAGGCGGCTGACGATGTCGGCCAGGTTCGCGCCGAACGGCCCGTGGGTCGGCTCCGCCCCGCAGCCGAGCAGCCAGGTGTCACCGGTTTCGGGATCGACGCGGACATCGTCCGGGCCCATCGACCACACCACGGTGCCTGCCGGCGCGGACAACACCGCGTCCACGCCGCTCGGGGGGATCAACGAACGATGGGGGTGCTCCTGCGGTAGGTGGGCTGTCGCCATGAGTGCAACCCGGCGCTGGTCGGCGAACACTCCCAACTCCTCGGTGAATTCTCCCGAGTGGGCGAGTACGGCGGTTCCGTCGTGGATCGGTTCGAAGGTCAGGGCGCGGTGGAGCGCGCCGTCGAGTCGCCCGATGCCCTCGGCGATCGCGTCCAGGTGGCGCGGAGCCAGGGGAAGGGTGGGCGTCGCGGTGGTCCAGGACAGCGGCGCCAGGTTGCCGGTCCAGTCCGGGCGGTGGATGGAGGACACGTCCGCCACGTTCACGCCCTCGACGGGTCGGGCCAGTGCCCACGTACGAAGGCGGGGGAGCAGGTCGACGGTGCGGACCAGGGGCGACTTGCCGGACGCCCGCACGTTGCGGCGACCGTATGCCAAGGGTGGGTTGAACTCGTTCACGCTTGCTCCAGGGGTGGTGGCTCGCGGACGATCACGGTGGTCGCCGCTCCCCAGGGCGCCGAGTCGAAGGGGCGCTCGGGGGTGGCCCGCGGGCTCAACGGGCGTACGACGACGTGGTCGCCGCACCAGCGCTGCACGACGCCGCGGCGACGGCAGGGCGGATCGGGCGAGTGGTACTCGATGACCGTGCCGTAGTCGGGAGGACATGCGAGGTTGGGTCGCTCGGGTCGCTTCGGTTGCTCTGGTGGCTCGTTCGGGGTGCTCACGCTGCCGCCAGGATCGCGGTGAAGGTTTGCAGCCCCGGGGTGTGTTCCTCGCACGAGAACGTTCGGGTCAGGCTTCGCACCATCGCCAGACCGCGTCCGCTCTCCGCGTCCGGATCGGGTTCCGCGGGCTCGGGCAGCTCGAACCGAGGCTGGGGAACGACGACTTCCAGAATCATCTCGTTCACATGCTTGCGCCAGTGGATCCTCACCAGCACGCGCTTGCCGGGCGTGAGGCGTGCGTGCGTGTACGCGTTCGTCAGGAGTTCGGCCATCACGAGGACGAGGTCGTCACCGGCCACCTGCCATTGCTCGCAGGCCGCTTGCACGTGTTCGCGCGCCCACTTCACGGGCTGATCCAGGCCCGGCTTGAGGTGCAGTAACCAGGTCGCCCGCGCACAAGCGTTGGGGCGGTCGAGGTAAGTGGAGGCGTCGGTAGGCACAGCTGTCCCCTTGGGTTGGGGTGGCGCGGCGCAACGATCATGCTGCGCTTCGTGATCCTGCGAGTGCAATGGGTGATGAATCAGGTCTACACCCATAGCCTTCAAATGCACAAGTTTCGGAAATTGAAGATTTAGAAAATGACGATCAGGGTCCGCTCGACCTCTAGAGTGAGGCCCAACTGCGTTCAAGGAAGGGGTGGTTCGGATGGCACCTCGGAAGCAGCCGACCGTGCGCATGGCGTGGCTCGGCCAGGAACTGATCAGGGCGCGCGAAGAACTCGGGCTCACGATGAGTGCCGCAGCAGAGCGCATCGACCGCTCGACCGGAACGCTGAGTACCTGGGAGAACGGGCACAGCGCGCCGAAGGCCCGCGACATGCCTTACATCCTCGACAAGCTCGAAATCGTGGACCCGGCCAAGCGCGAAGCCCTCATCACGCTTGCCCGTGACGCGGCCAAGAAGGGCTGGTGGCACGCCCACGTCGGGCACATCTCGGAGATCCATCTCGACTACATCAGTCTCGAAGACGCCGCTCGGCGCATCTATGTACATGCGCCGCTTCTGGTGCCCGGCCTGTTCCAGACCGAGGCGTACATCCGCGAGATCATCGCTGCCCATCGCATCTGGAGCACCCAGGAGGCGATCGATCGCGGAGTGGAGATTCGGCTCGCGCGGCAGTCCATCCTGCGGCGCACCGACCGTGATCCGGTGCGTGTTTGGGCAGTCATTGACGAGGGCGCGCTTCGGCGAACCGTCGGCGGTCCTGACGTCATGCGCGAGCAGATTCGTCACATTCTCGAACTCGCGACGGAACTACCGCACGTCACGGTGCAGGTGCTTCCCTATGATGCAGGCGCACACGCTGGGATGGAGGGTCCGTTCTCGCTGCTGGACATCGAAGGCTTGCCGCTCATCGCGAGCGTGACAAGCCTGACGGCCACGCTCTATCCGGAGCCGGAGACCGTCGACGTCTACGCAACGGCGCACGAACACATCCGGACCAAAGCGTTGCCGTCTCTGGAATCGCTCAGATTCCTCGGCGAGTTGCTCGAAGCCAAGAAGGGTGGATCTTGATGGCACGCACCACCGAACTGCACTGGCGCAAGGCCAAGGCCAGCGAGGGGACGGACAACTGCATCGAGAGCGCAGCTCGCGACGGGCATGCTCTCGTTCGGGATACCAAGGACCGGGCGCGGGGTGTGCTCGCGTTCGACTCGGCGTCCTGGGAAGCAATGACTGCCGTGCTTCGTGGATAGGCCGGTTGCTGCAACACGTCCCTAGCGACAGGAGGGGACGTCCCCCGGACAGTGGGGGACGTCCTCATTTGGGTCACCGTACTGTCCTATCCCGGGCGTGTCGCCCGTATGTTGCCCGGAGAGCACGCTTCCGCCCGCACCAGGCCGCATCCGCAGGGACTACCGACGCGACAGCGCGTTTCGCCCCAGGGATGCGGCGAGGCCCCCGGGGAGGGAACGCATGGGAGACCACGACGGTGGCAATGCGCCGATCAAACCGGCCAAACCCGACCCGAGTCCCAAGCCAGGCGACCCGCACCCCGATGGCAGCTCACCCCCTGGCCCGGGGAAGCACAAGAAGGACGACAGGTGACGACGCGGGGGGTCGGCGCGTATCTCGCGTCCATCGACGCCATGCCTCCCGGATGGGAGCACGCGTTCGCCGCCGTCGAGCGGGCCGACTTCCTCCCGCGCCGCGTCTGGTCGTTCGACGTCGCCACGGGCACCTACACGTCCGTGATCGACCGCGATCGCGACCCGGTCGCCTGGCATCGAGCCGCGAACAGCAACGCGCCCTTGGTCGTTCAGTGGGACGAGGGCACACACACCGGTGACGAGCCCGGCGGATCGGAGGGTGCGCGTCCTGCCTCCCTGGCGCCGGACGTACCTGCAATAGCGTGGGGACGAGATCTCGAACGACTGGAGGGCGCCGTGCGCTTCGCGTTGGGCAACTTGTTCGCCGACCTACCGCCCGAGCAGGTCGATGAAGCTCGGAGCTTCTACCGTTCGAGGGCGGCCGGTCGTGGGCCCGGCAGCGCGGAGGAGTTGAGGGAGGTCCGCGCGCAGAGGTGCGCGTCTGTCCCGGCCGATCCACCGGCCGTCGAGGAGATGGCCGAAGCGTCGGGAGCGCGTGTCCCGGTGCGGATCTTCACTCCGTCCGACGAGCGAGCACGAGGCGTCTACCTGGACATCCACGGAGGCGGCTTCTACATGGACTCCGCAGCACGAGGAGACGTGCGCAACCGTCGGCTCGCGGACGCCCTCCAGCTAGCGGTCGTCAGTGTCGACTATCGCCTGGCGCCGGAGCATCCGTGGCCGGCCGCGCCCGACGACTGTGCGGCGGCGGCACTGTGGCTCGTGGAACAGGCGCGTAAGCGTTTCGGCGCGGACCGGTTGGTGATCGGCGGGAGTTCGGCGGGAGCCACACTCGCGCTGGCGACCCTGCTCCGACTGAGGGACAGCGGGGTCGTCGACGAATTCGCGGGGGCCGTACTCCAGTTCGGCACCTACGACCTGAGCGCACAGACGCCGGCTGGACGCCGGATCGCGGACGAGTACTTCATCCGGGCCTACGCGGGCCACGTCGCGGACCGCACCCATCCGGATATCTCTCCCATCTACGCCGACCTTCGCGATCTTCCTCCGGCGCTATTGGTCGTCGGAAGCGCGGATGTGCTGTTGGAAGACAACCTCGCGATGGCGAGTCGACTCTCCGTCGCCGGGAATCACGTCGAACTCCGGGTCTACCCGGAGGCGCCGCACGGCTTCACCGGGCACCCCACCGCAATGGCTCAGACAGCGCTCAACGGCATCGAGACCTGGCTGCTCGACCGCATCACCCAACCGCGAACGGCCTCGCCGGCGCCGTGATCGTGTACCCGAGCGACCGCTTCCAGCGCAATGGCGACCCGAGACGGCAACACGCCGTGCGCGTGCTCGTGGCCGACCGTACGCGTGGCAGGTTGCGGCAGGAGCTTCGGTACGGTGCCGGGGAAGCCTGGGTGCAACTACCCGCGTGTGCTCCTCGTCCCCTCGGGCATGACCGTGCCGCACCCGCACCCGACCTTGCACCCCGCCCGGCCCCTGGAACCGCCGGAGTGGCCGCACTGTGGCCGTGATGCCACAGCAGCGGACCCGGTGGGATGCCGTGGGGTCCACGTGTCCGGCCATACGGCCTGCCTCGCCCACCTGACCGGGGCCGAACACGACGCCTACCTGGCCGGTCTGGGCCCCGGCAGCCACATCGACCATCGCGGCACCACCTTCGCCGAGCCCCTCCTCGCGGCGCTCCTGGACGCTCTGCGCACTCCCACGAGGGCTCTCCACCTCGGCTTCGCCGATTTCGGCTCGGCGGTCTTCGAGAGTGCAGCCGGGTTCGATGCGGCGATCTTCCAGAGAGGTGCCAGTTTCGAGCGGGCGGATTTCCGGGGGACCGCCGTATTCCACTCGGCGCGCTTCAAGGGCCAGGCCGAGTTCGAAGCGGCGACCTTCGGGGGCCGGGCCACGTTCGAGATGGCGGTCTTCGAGGAATTGGCCCTGTTCGACTCGGTGACCTTCGAGCATGACGCCGGGTTCAGTCGGGCGACTTTCAAGGACATCGTCACGTTCGAGACGGCCGCGGCCTTCGAGGGAAACGCGGACTTCGAAGACGCGCACTTCGAGGACGTCGCCAAGTTCTCCTCGGCGTCTTTCGAACGCCGCGCCTGGTTCAAGTCGGCGACCTTCGGGGAGACCGTCCGGTTCGATGAGGTGACCTTCAAGGAAAGAGCCATCTTCGAGTCGGCGGTCTTCGGGTACATCGCCATGTTCGAATCTGCGACCTTCACGGGCGAGGCGGACTTCCGGTCGGCTGTCGTCCAGCACCACGCCCTGTTCCAGTCGGTGACCTTCCGAGGCGCTGCCAGGTTCGAGGCGGCCACCTTCGGAGGCGAACTCAGGTTCGACCGGGCGAGCTTCGAGGGGTCTGACCATCTGGGGCCGTTGGTGTGTGCCGGGCAGGTGGGGTTGTCCGGAGCGGTATTCGGTGGGCCGGTCACTGTGTCGTTCGCCGCGCGCCGGGTGGAGTGCCGGCGTACTCGCTGGACGTCGACAGCCGAGATACGTCTGCGCTACGCCACGGCCGACTTCTCCCACTCGTCCTTCGCCTCCCCTCTGGCCGTCGTCGCGGAGGCTGCCCCCTTCGCCCTGCCCGACGGACGGACACTGGAGGAAGAGGCTTTCGCCGGCGCGCCCGACGCCCGGGTGCGCCTGGTCTCGTTGCGCGGGGCGGACACGAGGCACCTGGTCCTGGCCGACATCGATCTCTCCGGGTGCCTGTTCACCGGGGCGGTGCATCTGGACCGGATGCGGCTGGAGGGCGTCTGCGTCTTCGACACGACCCCGCCCCGCCCACGCCGATGGGGTCATGGCTCGTGTTTCACCCCGCGCCGCACTCTGGCCGAGGAGCATCACTGGCGCGCGGGTCGGCCAAGGGCGGCGCGGGGCTGGAACAGGGCCGTGCTCGACGCCGGGCAAGTCGGCCCGGCACAACTGGAGCCGGTGTACCGGGCGCTGCGCAGGGCTCAGGAGGACGCCGGGAACCAGCCGTGGGCGGCGGACTTCGCCTACGGCGAGCGGGAGATGCGCCGCCACGACCGCACCGGCACCACTCGCGCCGAACGTGGACTGCTTCACGCGTACTGGCTGCTCTCCGGGTACGGGCTGCGTGCCTCCCGCGCCCTGGGTTGGCTCGCCGCCTCCATCGTCCTCACGGTGTCGCTGCTGATGTGGGCCGGGATTCCGCAGGACTCACCGAAGCGGGAGGCCGCAGACCGCGTACCGGCCGGCGGGAGCACGGTCACTTTCGAGATCGGCGAGACCAGCCCCAGGAACCCCACCGGGGACCGGTTCACCAGCGAGCGTTTCGAGAAGTCCCTGGACGTCGCGCTCGGTTCTGTGGTGTTCCGCTCCTCGGGACAGCCCCTGACGACCGCCGGCGGCTATATCGAGTCGGTCTCAAGGCTGAGCCGGCTTCTTTTGCTGGGTCTGGCGGTCCTGGCCGTCCGCAACCGCGTCAGACGTTGACCGGGCACAGCGCGCACCGCACGGCCGCGCCACGGCACGAACCGCCCCCGGGGCCTGGAGAAGCGAATACCGCACGTCGAGGGGCGGGCGCTCGTGGCCAAGTGGGCGGGGATCTCGGGTGGTTCCCGGTAGGCGTAGCGGGCGACTCCTGCGTGGGGCGGGACCAGCGCGGACCAGGTCTCGCCGGCCACCGTGACGACGGCGGTTCGGCTGCGGTCGCCCTCGGCGCCCGCGGGGAAGAGGGCGGCGGCGAGCGCCGACCGCCGAGGGGCAGGCTCTTGGACAACCCGGGCGTCACGATGGTGCGTTCGGGGGCGATCTCGGCGGGGCTGAGGAGTTCGGTGGCGTGGCGGCGTTCGGGGCCGGGTGTGCCACCAGCTGGGCTGGCGAGTGGTGCGGGATTCGATGGCGAAACGAGTCAGGCGTTCTGGTCGATGGTGGCTTCGGCGAGGTGGTCCACCACGTCCGACAGGAGCCCGCGGCGTTCGAAGGCACGTCGCTGGCGGCGGGCGCCGCAACCGTCGCGACGCAGTGTCGCCAGGGTCCGCTCCACGTGGGGCAGATCCCCGGTGGCGTCGAGGTCGCTGCTCACGTGGTCGATCAGGGCGTCGACGACAGTGTTCGCGGGGAGCAGGTCCGCCGTGTGCGGGTCGACGGCCCGGCCCTCGAGGCCGTCGCGGGCGGCGCGCCAGCGGGCCAGGGTCAGCACGCCGTCACGGATGTCGGGGGTTGGGTGGCCGTCGCGGACGGCACGCAACGCGCCGGTGACCAACGCGCGGACCAGGACGGCCTGCAGGACGGCCTCGTCCACGCTGGTGGACACGTCCGGGGCGCGGATCTCCACGGTCGGCCAGTGGGCGGAGGGGCGCGCGTCCCAATAGATCATCTTGGCGTCCATTACGGCACCGCTCGCGACGAGATCGGCCAGGGTGCGGTGGTAGTGCTCGGCCGAGTCCAGGCGCGGCGGGGATCCCGAGGCGGGCCAGCAGGAGACGGAGACGGCCCGCCAGCTGGCATGTCCCGTGTCGCGGCCTTCCCAGAAGGGCGAGTTGGCGCCGAGCGCGATCAGCGTGGGCAACCAGGGCCGGATGTGGCCGAGGACGCCGACGGCGGTGTCCAGGTCGAGCGTGCCGATGTGGACGTGACACCCGCAGACGACGAGTGTGTCGGTGAGCGAGCCGTATCGGGCGCGTTGTTCGTGTCGGCGGGGGGCGTCGACGAGCCGCGACGCGGGCGGGGACGCGAGGACCACCGGGGTGGCGGAGGCGACGAGCCGGCAGCCGTGCGCGGTGGCGGCGGCTGCGAGGCGGCGGCGCAGCGTGAGCAGGTGGGTGCGCAGTTCCTGGGCCGTGTGGGCGATGGGGGTGGCCGACTCCACCTGGTAGCGGGTGGCCTCGATGTGGGTGGTGTCGCAGCCGTCGTCGGCCTCGGCCAGAACCGCTTCGGCGCGGGGTGCCGGGTGCGGGCAGTGCGCGTCGACGAGGAGGAATTCCTCCTCGACCCCCATCGTCGGCACGTTACCCGCGGTGGACTCGGCGGCCGGACCTGTGACGTCAGTCGCGCCGGCGGCGGGTGTGGCGTGGGTACTGCGGGGATCTGACATCGGCGATCCTCCGGCCCGATCGAGTACGGCGTGCGGGCCGCCGCGGGATGAGCGGGAGGGGCCGGGGCGCTCGCATGGGCGGTTGGTGCCGGGCCGCCGATCGAAGCGGACCTGGTCGGTATCTCCACCATCACGGCCGCCCTGCCGCGTCGCCACCGGGCACGAGGGGGGCGCCGCAGCGACCGGTGAGCAGGCCGCGCGGTTCCGTGACGCGCGTTACGGACGGCGTCCGAGCGGGGCCTGCCCGGAGCCTGCGGCGGGTGAGGACGGCTCGCGCCACGTTGGTCCGATCGAGTGACCCTGCGGGGGCGGCACGCCGTGACACGGAAGCACCCGCGTGCCCGGAAGCACCGCGTGCCCGGAAGCACCGCGTGCCCGGACGACGGGCGAAGTCCGAAGGCGCCTCGTCGGTGACCCCACCCGCGGCCGAGCCTGTACTCAGCGAAGTTCGCGCTCCGGTGCCGCCGTCAGCGCGAGCCGTCCTGCGGACCTTCGGCGGTACCGCCCTGCCGGCGTCCTCGCGCCGCGAACGTGCCGCCCACCGCGACGCCGAGGCACATGCCCAGGGCAATGCCCAGCGCGAGGTTGCCGAAGACCGGCAGTCCGAGGACGACACCCATCGCGAGCCCGAGGGAAAGGCCCACGGCGACGGCATTGCCCGAGGCGGATACCGAGTCGTTGCGTTCGTTTGGCATATGATCATTATGTCGAACCCGCATATTGCTTCACAGCATCGGTCAACTTGGACGTCCCGCGGTGCCACGACGTGCGCAGGCCCTCTCACCGGCCGGCAAGGCGTTCCAGCAGCAGGAAGCCGCGGATCGCGGCGACTCGTGCGGATCGCGTACTTGAGGACCGGAGACCACGGCGAGGCCGAGGATTTCGCCCAAAGGGGCACTTGCCCGGGTGGGCGCCTCGTGGGCGCGGGTGCGGGCGGTCGAGCAGCTGGGTGCGCCGGGTCCTGATCCGACCCACCAGGTCGACCAGTGCGATGCGTTGCTGCCACCTGGTAGAGGACCCTCGCATCAAGTGGTGGCCCACGACGACGAGACGACGCCAACTGCTCTTGTCTGCGCGCCCGGAGTCCGGCTTCTGTGGCTGTAACTCCCCATGGATTCCCGGGTGTGGGACGAATAGGATCTCCCACGCCGCCTGCCGATGCGTGATGCGCGGACGCCCACACATCGACTTCGGCGCCGGCGCCGGCACGGGGAGTCGGTCCGAGCAGACACCATCGTCCGAGACGAGCCACGGAAGCGACGGCGCTCTGCTCGGCCCCGGCCCCGCGGCCGAGTAATCCGACGTCACGCCGAACTCATTCTTTTCGTTGGAAACGGCAAAGGGCAGGGGGTCGTTGTCATCGATGAACCGGCAGGCCCAGGAGGAACACCAGCGGACGATGGCCCGGGCCTGGGCGGAATTCCAATCGGCCCAAGCTCTGCGGTTCCGCATGGATCGAATTGCTTATGATGCATCGTTGCAGGATCCGGCCGTCGCCCGAAATTATTACGATTACTGGAAGCTCGACCGGTTGACCGGAACGGGTGAAATCCAAGAATATCTGCGGCAGGGTTTGACGGAAATACGGGGCAGCAAAGGCGGAGCATTCGTTACGATACACCCGGAAACGGATCCGCTGCATGCAAGAATGACCGCTCTTTCCTTGCTCGTCATGGCCAGGCAATATGGCGAGGTCGACCTGCGGTCCGTGACGATCGACGACACCGTCCCGGGGAATTTTCCCAACGCCCGCGCGGTGGCCACGCAGGGCGACAATCCCGCGCAACTAGGATTGTGGTTCAAGTCCACACTCCTCAGAACCGACAATCGGGAAAATTTTCTTCGCGGTCTTTTGCAAGAAGAGAGGAACGCCTTCGGCGCGCACCGTAGATTCGGCGTGGCCAGCACGGCGGTCCATGAGTTCGGCCACGGAATCGGCTGGGCCGCAGAAGCCCGCCGGAGAGCCGGGAAACTGTACCGCAACGTTCCGAACATCGTGCTCAACAGCGTGCGACCCGACGAAATGCGGGCCATCTGGGGAGCGGTCGTGCACCGCTACGGAAATGAGCTTCGGAGCATCGAGGCGTCCGGCGCGGATTCGGGGACGATCAGCAATCGGAAAGCCGATCTCCATCAGAGACTTTTCGGTTCCGATACGGTGCTCCGCAACCAACAGGCGGCCGCAACGGTCGCGACGAAGATCGGTACCTATGCCAATAACGCAGGCGAATTGGACGCGGACACGGTGGCCGGGGCCGTCCTCGGCGGGGACTCGCAGAAGGGCCTGCCCCAAGAGCTGTTCGCCGAGTTGATGTGGACCCTGGGTCGGAGTGCCGACGACCGGCCCCGCTTTCTGAACGACTTCCTGCACGGCATGCAGGTCACCGAGCTCGACCGTTCTTGGAGATCGGGATACGTCCCGCAAAACAACGCGTATCTCCTGGCCGCGGCCGCCGAACCGCTCCGGCCGATACCTCCCCCCAACCCGTGGATCCGCCCGAGCATTTCCCCCGAACCGATGGCACCGATCCCCAAGCCACAACGCGTATTGCCATCGCCGCAGTCGCCCGAATCCCCGGCGACGATACCGCTGGTCCTGCCGGTCCCCGTAGCCGGGACGAGGACGACGGCCGAGACCACCCCGGGAAGCGCGGACGCCACAATCCCGGATCTTCGCGTACCCGACCCGAGAAGTCTGTGGGCCAACGGAACCCTGTCCACTGTGGCCCGCACGTTCACGCCGGCCCGTTCACCCCGGGGAGCCGGCTCGTCCACACCGTCTTCGACCCCCGCCGGTGAGGGAGCCGACCCAACGCCTCGTCGACGCGAGGGTCAGAACTCGAGAGAAACGAGACAGGACCCGCGCGGCCCCGCCATGGGCTGACAACACCCGAGGAACTCCTGACGTCGGACGCGACCCCGGGCCACGCCCGACACAGACCATCGCCCGTGCGGACGAGGTGATGTGGCCGCGACCTGGGGCCACTACGCGCTCCGGTCGGCGATCACCGACCCGAGCGCGTCGTCGGCGTCCGCGACTACGCGAACCCGACGGTGCCGGGAGATTCCGGGTCCCACCGGGTCGGGGCCGCGGGGCCCGGGTGCAACAGGCCCGCGGCGCGGGCGGTTTCGGTGGCCTCGCGGCGCGAGGTCGCGCCCAGTTTGTCGAGGATCGCCGCGACGTGGTGTTCCACGGTCCGCACCGACAACACCAGGTGCCGGGCGATCTCGGCATTGGTGCGGCCTTCGGCGAGCAGTTCGAGGACGTCGGATTGGCGGGCGGTCAGTCCCGCCGGATGGGTGCGGGTGGTCGGTACGGGGCCGCGGGGCACGCGGCGCAGCCCGAGGGCGCGCAGTCGGGCGCGGACCGGGTCGGCCGCGGCCGAGGCGCCGAGTCGGTCCAGCACGCCCAGTGCGGTCAGGGTCGGGCCGAGTTCCCCGGACTCGGCGAGCTCCAGCGCCTGTTCGTAGGGTGCCCCGGCGGCGGCGAAGCCCTCCGCGGCAGTTCGCCAGTCGCCGCGCAGGCTCGCCGCGTATGGCTCCGGGCAGCCCTCGAACGGCTCGGCCGCCGGCCCCGATCGGGCCAGATGCCACAGGAGTTCGGCGCGGAAGGACTCCCTGCCGGGCCGGTCCAGAAACGGCAGCAGTAGGTCGCGGACGGCGCCGGCGGCTTCCGGTCGGCGGGCGAGCCAGGCCCATTCGGCGTAGGCGATCCCGGCGTAGGCGAGTCCGGGCAGTGAGCGCTGGCGCAACGCGCGATGCCACGCCT
The DNA here is from genome assembly GCF_055558835.1 of Embleya sp. NPDC025285. Taxonomy (NCBI): domain Bacteria; kingdom Bacillati; phylum Actinomycetota; class Actinomycetes; order Kitasatosporales; family Streptomycetaceae; genus Embleya; species Embleya sp. NPDC025285. The sequence goes on along the minus strand of NZ_JBVHLU010000012.1, from coordinate 81,128 downwards.
GGATCAGCGGTTTCTCGGCGCCGGCGTCGCCGCGGCGGGCCAGGAGCCTCGCGTACGGCGGGACGCTGTAGACGTAGAGCATCCCCGGGTCGTCGACGCCCTCCACGAGTGCCCGCAGCCCCTGCTCGGCGGACGCCGTCTCACCGCGTCGCATCAGGGCCAGGCAGCGGTGCACGTCCAGGTTGTAGGCGTGCGACCAGAAGCCGCATTCGCGAGTGAACGCCAGTCCCTCCTCGACGCACCGGTCCAGCCCGGCAAAGTCGCCGAAGCGGTAGAGCAGTTCGGCGAGGTTGGTGTAGGCGCGGGCGGCGCTTTCGTGGGACCCGGCGTGCAGGGCGGTGGCGAGGCTCTCGCGGACGCAGCGCAGCGCGGGGGCCGGCTCGCCCAGGTCCGCCCGGGCCACCCCGAGATAGTTCAGGCACAACGAGATCAGATCCGGGCAGCCGTGTTCACCGGCGAGCCGCCGGGCCTGGTCGAGGACGCGGACGGCCCGTTCGCTGTGGCCGGTCAGCGCGAGCAGCGCGCCCTGATGGGTGAGCGCGGACGCCAGCTCCGGGGTGCGGCCGAGCGGGTCCAGGACGCGGACCGCCCGGGACACGGCGTCCTCGGCGGCGTCGGTCTCCCCGGTCATGTAGTGGTGGCGCGAGAGCCGGACCAGCGCCCGGCCGAACGCCGCGGGGTCCGCCGACGGCTCGTACAGGCGCACCGCCTCCTGGCCCGCGCGTACCGCCGAGGTGAAGCGGTGCGCGTTGTACAGCTCCCAGGCGTAGTCGTCCATCAGGCCCGCGCGGTCGGCGGCGGTGAAGCGGTCGGGGTGGCGCAGGGCGGCCTCGAAGTGCGTCAGCGCCTGCCGGTGCGAGCCGGCGCGCGCCGCCTCCCGGGCGGCGGCCGGGGCGTGGGCCGCGATGGTTTCGGCGTCGTCGGAGCGGACCGCGTGGTGCAGGAGCCGGTCCCGGTCCGGTTCCCGCCGGGCGAGCAGGGCGCGCACCACGGCACGGTCGAGGGTACGGCGGCGCAGGGCGGGCAGGCTGCCCTCGATCGCGCGGCGGGCGAGCTCGTGCCGGAACGCCAGTCCCTCGGGCCGTACTTCGACGATGCCGCGCCGCTCCGCCTCGGCCAGGGCGTCCAGCCGGTCGCCGAGCAGTTCCTCGGCGAGGCGCAGGCCGACGTGGGTGGGCACCACGGACAACTGCTCCAGCGCGGTGCGGCAGTCCTCGCCGAGGACACGTACCCGGGCCAGCACCGCGTCCGCGACGGTCTCCGGCACCTCTCCGGGGGTGTCGGCGAGGACCTCGGTGACGTAGAACGGGTTGCCGCACGTGACGGCGTGCAGGGTCCGCGGATCGCGTCCGGATCCGGCGGCGAGTCGGGCGACGGCGTCCGGGGACAGCGGTCGCAGGGGGAGTCTGCGCACCCGGGCGCGGGTGAGGGCGCCGAGCAGTCTTTGCAGCGGATGCCGGGTACCCAGCTCGTCGTCGCGGAAGGTGAGGACCAGGACCGTGCCGAGGTCGTCGACGCGTCCGGCCAGATAGGTGAGGGCGTCCAGGGTCGCGTCGTCGGCCCAGTGCACGTCCTCGACGACCAGCACCACCCGGCCCGCCTGCGACATTTCCGCGGAGATCGCGGCGAACACGGCCTCGCCCGCCGCCCCTTCGGCGAGAGTCCGCTCCAGCGGGCCGCCGGTGCCCGCGGCGGCATCGCGCAACGCACCGAGCGCGCGCGGCGCCATCAGGTCGTCGCAGGCGCCGACGAGCACGCGCACATCCGCTCCGACGGCTTCCGTGAATGCTCGGACCAGGCTGGTCTTGCCGATCCCGGCCTCGCCGAACACCAGCACCACCGAGCCCCACCCATGCCCGGCGTCGTCGCTCGCCGCGAGTAACTCGGCCAATTCCCGGTCGCGTTCCAGCATGGCGCCCCCAACCGACATCCTGCCCCGCTGCCGATCCGCTGTCGCCTCGATGCGTGCCGTCCACGGCAGTTCCGGTGCCGTCCACGGCGTTTGCGGCCACGCGTCCGTGCCAGGGCGTGTCTAGGTGGCCACGCTCCCAACATAGGTGGCGACCACCGATGCCCACCACAGGTCAACGCCCGTAGAACGGATCGGGTCGGCACCTCGCCGGGGGGAACGGCGGCGACGGCCTTCGATCCACGGCGGCCCGCGGCCCGCGGGCGAGTCACGACGCGAGGCGTCGACAGGCACGGCAAGGCAAGGCAACACTCAACGGAAATATCAATGTGGGGGAGAAATGACCCAAGTGGAGTCCCCGGCGGTCGTCGGCCGTACCGGAGAACCACCGTCCGAACCCGACCGTCGGGTTCAGCGGCCCGCGCCCCGGTTGGACATCGAAGCCGTCGAACCGCCCGTCGAGTCCGACGAGGCGCTGGTCAACAACGCGTTCGCGCTGGACAGTTCCTACATGGGCGTCGCGGTGCGCCCGGGCGGGCCGACCGGCGGCTGGTTCCGGATCTTCAAGGTGGGCGGCTGGTTCCAGGGCGGGGCGGACCAACTCGTGGCGATGGACTGGACGCCGGGCTTCGCCACGGTCCACGAAGAGGCCCTGGGCGGGGCGCTGACCTCCGCTCCCGGAGCGACGCTGTGGAAGAACCGCCAACGCATCGACGTCTTCGCGCGCGGCCTCGACTCGGCGACCTGGCACCACTGGCGCGACTACCAGCAGGGCGTGACCGGCTGGAACGGACCGCACAGCCCGCCGGACAACACCTCGATGACGGCCGTGTGGTCGTCCGCGGACCACCTGCTGCACTACGCGGTCCGCGGGACCGACAAGCAGTTCTGGACCGCGACCTGGAACGAGTCGACGTTCTCCTCGTCCGGCTGGGGGTTCACCCGCCCCGGTCCGGTCGAGTTCACCTCGGCCTGCGCGGGGGCAAGCCCCGAGATCAACGTGATGCGGCTGTACGCGCGCGGGGCCGACGGCTACCTGTACCGCACACAGGGACGCCAGTCGACACCGTCCAGTTGGGAGTCCTGGCATCGGGTCGGCAACCAGCCGGTGAAGCTGGCCAGCGCACCCACCGCGGTGAACTGGGGCTGGTGGGCCGAGGAGATCTTCGCGATGGGCGTGGACGGCCACGTGTGGAACGCCTATTACCGCGACCAGGAGGGCTGGAACTGGGAGAAGCTTCCCAAGCCCAACGACTCCACGGCCGGGCTCTACCGCCAGGCGACCCCGATCGTGGTGAGCCACCAGGTGGGGACGTTGGACCTGTTCGTCCCGGGCCACACCAAGGAGTTCCTGACCAACCGCTGGAAGGGAACCTGGCACGGGTGGCGAGGGGTGGTCGTCCCGAACCACTTCTACCCGGTGCAGTAACCGCACCGGCGCCGGCCGCGTTCCGCGGGCGGGTGTGCCCGTGAACCCGGGACACCGCCCGCGGATCGGCGCCGCCCCCATGGCTTGCTCACCTCGCACCGAGAGCCGGTCGGCGGGGCGGCGCCGGTGTCGATCCGGTCGCCGGCGGCGCGGCGCGGGACCGCCGCTCGTACGTCGCCGGCCTCCGCCCCGCGCGACAACCGGTCGACGGGCGGGGCCCAGGGATGCCAGCCGGCCCGCCGCCGAGCGGATCCTGCGCCCGGTGACGCCGTCCGAGGGGCGCACTACTGTCTCCGGGGCGGGCCGCACGAGCTGTTACGAGACCACCCGGAGCCGACCGCTCGGCCCGTGGCGGAGTTCTTCCAGAGCCTGCGCCGTGGCCTCGTCCGCGGGCAGCAGGACCACCAGTTGTTGTGCGTCCGACGGCAGTTCGAGAGTCTCCCGGAGCAATCGCAAGGCGTATCCCGCGGGATGGTCGAGTCGGAGGGGGCCGCGTTGCGGCACCACGTTCCCCTTCAGGCGGCGGGTGAAGTCCGGGCCCGCCACGGGGGCGAGTTCCGCGGTGAACCACGCGGTGTTCTCGATACTCGGCCCGAGCCACAGGTCGAAGGCCCGCTCGTCCGCGACGTCGTCCCAGTCCGCGAAGAACTCGCGGGCGCGCGGGTCGGTGAAGACGTAGCGGGTGAGGTTCGGGGCCTCGGCGTCGAGAAGTCCCGTTCCGTCGGCCAGCGCCGCGAAGCCTTCGGTGTGGGCGAGGACGTCGCCGAGCCGGTTCGTCACCAGTGCGATCCCCGGGTCCAGCAGACGCAGCGTTTCCAGGACGGACGGTCGCACCGCCCGGCTCGGCGGCGCGGGCCGCGCGTGCGAGGGGCACTCACCGCCGGTGATCTTGGTGAGGTAGCGCAGGTGCTCGCGTTCCGACGGATCCAGACTCAGCGCGTCGGCGAGCGCGTGCACGATCGGCGTGGAGGGATTGCGGTCCCGGCCCTGTTCGATGCGGGTCAGGTATTCCACGCTGATGCCCGCGCGCGCGGCGAGGTCCGAGCGGCGCAGACCCGGTGCACGGCGGCGTCCATGGTCCGGCAGTCCCAGCGATTCCGGCTGGATGCTGTCCCGCTTCGCGCGGATGAAGTCTCCCAACGGCGTACCCATGAGGTGAGCCTATGGCGGTGTCGGCGGGGTGTGGAGGGCTCAGGCCGGCCCTGCGGGGGCCGGCCTGAGCCCGGTCTGGTTGCCGCCTCGGCGTCGCCTGATCGTGGTGGACATGGAGAACACCGAGCACAGGTTGCTGATCATCGTCGGAAGCGTTCGAGACGGAAGGTTCGGCCCGGTGGTGGCCTCGTGGGTCGCCGCACAGGCCGCCACCCACGGCGGCTTCGACGTGGACGTCGTCGATCTGGCCGAAATCGACATCCCGCTGGCGCTGCCCGCCGCGTCCCCGAAGTACGCGGGCGACGACTACCCCCGCCCGGCCGGGATGGCGGCGTTGACGTCGGCGCTGGAGGACGCCGACGCGTTCATCGTGGTGACGCCCGAGTACAACCACAGCTACCCCGCCTCGTTGAAGGCGGCCATCGACTGGCACTTCACGCAGTGGACGGCCAAGCCCGTCGCCTTCGTCAGCTACGGCGGCGCGGCGGGCGGGCGGCACGCGGTCCTGCACCTCGAGAACGTGTTGACCGAGTTGCACGCGGTCACCGTTCGCGACGGCCTCGCCTTCCCGAACTACTTCACCGCATGGCAGGACGGCCGGCCGCTGGACGCCGACGCGCCGGGGTACGCCAAGACCCTCCTCGACCAGCTGTCCTGGTGGGCGGGCGCACTCCGAGCCGCTCGCGAGGCGGCTCCGTACCCGGCGTGAGCGCGGCGGCCATGGAGTAGGTGCCGCCCGGGTGTACCGATCCGCCGGTCGGCCGGCTCGCGCTCGGCCGCATGGCGTTCGCGGAGCGGACGTACGGGGTCGACCCGTGGGCGCTGGACGATCGGGCCGTCGGCGCCGATCTTCCAGGCGCGGCCGGCCGTACCGGCGCGGCGGACCCGGGCAGGAGTGGGGCGGTTCGGCGGGATTCTCCCATGGGCGACGAGGGTTCGGGCCGGCCCGGAGCGGATGTGGCAGGCGATGACGGGCCACGTCCGGAGGTCGGCCGCCCGGGGCACGCGGATCTTCGGACGACCCATCCACGCGGATGTGCCCGCAACAGCTCGACGGCCCGCCCTCCCCGCGCCGCCCCCGCACGGCACAAGCGCCGGGGGGCACGCTCGGTCCGGACGAGGGCGGTGCGGCGGGCGGCGCCGAGCTTGAGCCATCCGAGGGGTGCGACTGTTCCGATCGGGTGGGCGGGTCGGGTCGCTCGGCGTCGCACGGCGTGCCGTCGGACACGGTGATGCTTCGGTGCCGCCGTGCGGGGCGATGATGGGAGAGCGCGATGACCACAGGTGTGGACAGGCCCGGCCGGCCGGTGCTGCCGCCCATCCTCAGAGGGCAGAAAGCGTTGGTGACGGGGGCGAACTCCGGCATCGGCAAGGCGACCGCGATCGGACTGGGACGGGCGGGTGCCGACGTCGTCGTGAACTACGTCGCCGGCCGGGAGGCCGCCGAGGATGTGGTCCGAGAGATCGAGTCCTTCGGCGTACGGGCCTACGCGCACGAGGCCGATGTCTCTCGGGAGGACCAAGTCGTCGCGATGATCGCGCGCATGGTCGAGGACTTCGGCACGATCGACATCATGGTGGCCAACGCGGGGCTCCAGCGGGACGCCGCCTTCACCGAGATGTCGCTCGCCGAGTGGCAGAAGGTCCTGGACGTGAACCTCACGGGCCAGTTCCTGTGCGCCCGGGAGGCGACCAAGGAGTTCCTGCGCCGCGGCGCCGTCCCGGAGGTCTCCCGCTCGGTCGGGAAGATCGTCTGCATGAGCTCGGTCCACCAGATCATCCCGTGGGCGGGCCACGTGAACTACGCCGCCTCCAAGGGCGGCGTCCTGATGCTGATGCAGACCCTCGCGCAGGAACTCGCCCCGCAGGGCATCCGGGTCAACGCGGTCGCCCCTGGCGCCATCCGTACTCCGATCAACCGCAGCGCGTGGGACACCCCCGAGGCGGAGGCCGATCTCCTCAAGCTGATTCCCTACCGTCGCGTCGGTGATCCGCAGGACATCGCCGACGCGGTGACCGCACTGGTCTCCGACCTGATGGACTACGTCGTCGGCACCACGATCTACGTCGACGGCGGCATGACGCTCTTCCCCGGCTTCGCCACCGGAGGGTGAGGGCGTGGAGGACCACGTCACTCCTCGTCGGGTGGTGATCCTCGGCGGCGGCTTCGCCGGACTGTTCGCCGTACGGGCCCTGCGCGGCGCCCCGGTCGCGGTGACCCTGGTCGACCGCTGTGCGCACCACCTGTTCCAGCCCCTGCTGTACCAGTGTGCTTCCGGCATCCTGTCCGAAGGCCAGATCGCGCAACCGCTGCGCGCCGTCCTGCGCCGCCACGAGCAGGTACGTTGCCTGGAGGCGACGGCGACCGACGTGGACGTCACCCGACGGGTCGTGCACGCCGAGCGGCCGGACGGCCGCACGCTCGAACTCCCCTACGACGAGCTGATCGTGGGGATCGGCGTGCGCCAGTCCTACTTCGGGCACGACGAGTTCGCGGCCCACGCCCCGGGCATGAAGACGCTGGAAGACGCGCTGAACGTGCGAAGCAAGCTCTACCGCGCGTTCGAGATGGCCGAGGCCGCCGAGGACGAACGCGAGCGCGCGCAATGGCTCACCTTCGCCCTGGTGGGGGCCGGCCCGACCGGAGTCGAGCTGGCAGGCCAGATTCGGGAGATCGCCGGCCACACGCTCAACCGGGAGTTCTCCACCGTCGACCCGAGTCGGGCCCGGGTGCTGCTCTTCGACGCCTCGGACGCGGTCCTCGCCGCCTTCGGCCCCGTCCTGTCCCGTCGGGCCGCCCGAACCCTGGACGACCTCGGCGTGGAGGTGCACCTCGGCTCGATCGTCACCCACGTGGACGAACAGGGCCTGACCGTACGCCACAAGGACGGCGGTACGGAGCAGGTGGAGGCGCGCACGGTGCTGTGGACGGCCGGGGTCGAGGCACCGCCGCTGGCGACGGCGCCGGCCCGGGCCACCGGGGCGGAACAGGACCGGGCGGGACGCGTCCGGGTCGAGCCCGACCTGACGATCGCGGGCCATCCGGAGATCCGGGTCGTCGGCGACCTGATGAGCCTGAACAAGCTGCCCCGTCTGGCCGAGGTCGCGATGCAGAGCGGCGCCTACGCCGGCCGCCGGATTCGCCACGCCGTCGAGGGCCGGACCGGCAAGGCGCGTCCGTTCCGCTACCTGGATCTCGGGAGCGCCGCGTACATCTCCCGCGGCAAGGCGGTCGTCAAGATGGGCCGGTTCCACGCGTCCGGCCTGATCGGCCGGCTGATCTGGCTGCTCATCCACATCGTCTTCCTCACCGGCTTCCGCAGCCGGATCGGGGCGCTGCCGAGTTGGGCGGTGGTCTTCGCCACCGGCTCCCGCCGCGAACGCGCCTTCATCGCGACCGACCCGCCACCCGCCCCGCCCTCGGCCACATCCCCCGGTCCGCCGAACGACCCCGAGGTCGCCCGGCACGAGTCGTCGAGGCCCGCATGAACCTCATGCCCCAGCTGCTGGCCGCAGCCGCACCGGAACAGCTGCTTCCCGCACGGCAGTTGATGGCGTTCACGCTGGCCGCCCACATCACCCTGGTGCCGTTGGGCGTGGCACTGCCGTTCATCACGCTGGTGATGCACCATCGGGGTCTGCGCAAGAACGACCCGGTGGCCATGCTGCTGGCCCGGCGCTGGTCCGCCGTCATGGCAGTGCAGTTCGCGGTCGGCATCGTCACCGGCACGGTCTTGTCGTTCGAATTCGGACTGCTGTGGCCGGGCATGATGGGTCGGTGGGGCGACGTCTTCGGCATCGGATTCGGGGTCGAGGCCTGGGCGTTCTTCCTCGAGGCGATCCTGATCGCGATCTACCTGTACGGTTGGCGGCGGCTGAAGCCGTGGACGCACTTCTGGTTGGGCGTCCCCCTGCCGCTGGCGGCGCTGCTCGGCGCGTTCGGGATCATCGCCGCCAACGCCTGGATGAACACCCCCGCGGGCTTCACCCTCGATCCGACCGGCAAGCCGGTGAACGTCGATATCCGATCGGTGATCTTCACGCCGATGTTCGGACCGCAGTACTGGCATTTCGTGGTCGCGATGTTCCTGACCGCGGGCTACGTCGTGGCCGGTGTCTACGCGGTCGGGTGGCTGCGCGGTCGCCGCGACCGCTACCACCGGCTCGGGTTCCGGGTGCCGTTCACGATCGCCGCCGTCCTGACCCCCGTGCAGTTCGTCCTCGGCGACTCCATCGCCCGGTCCGTCTTCCACAAGCAGCCCGTCAAGTTCGCCGCCACCGAACTCGTCTGGAACACCGACACCCATGTACCCGAGTACATGTTCGGCAGCCTGCAATCGGACGGAAGTGTCAAGGGGGGTCTCAAAATCCCCCAACTGGACTCGATTCTGGCCGGCTTCAGCCCCGACACCAAGGTGACCGGGCTGACCGCCGTGCCGGCCTCCGACCGCCCCACCCCGACCCAGGCGACGATCGCACACTGGGCCTTCGACATCATGGTGACCATCGGCAGCCTGCTGATCCTGTTGGCGCTGTGGTACGGCTGGTGTTGGTTGCGCCGCCGTGACCTGCCGCGGTCACGGTGGTTCTTCCGAGGCGCCGCCCTTGCCGGTGCGGCCAGTGTGGTGACCGTGGAATGCGGCTGGATCACCACCGAGGTGGGTCGCCAACCCTGGATCGTCTACGGGAACATGCGGGTCTCCGAAGCGGTCACACCGACCGGGGCGGCCACGCTGTGGACCGTGTTCGCCGTCATCGTGGTGCTCTACGGCCTCATCTTCGGGGCGTTTCTCGGCGTGCTCCTCAAGATGCGAAGTCGTTGGCGCCTGGCCGACTCCAAAGTCGGCCGCGTGCCGGCCGACGGACCCGAGAGCGACACCCCGTACGGCCCACGCGGCGAACTGGTCACCACCGGCCCGAAGCCCTCTGCTCCGTTGGGGACTTCGGGCAGCGGATCGGGCACCGGCCCGGACCCCGGGAGCGGGCCGTGATCGCCGACGCCGTGGCCTGGATCCTGCTGGTGGTGATCGCCGCGTACGTCTGCGGCGGCGGCGTCGACTACGGCGCCGGGTTCTGGGACCTGCTGGCCGGCGGTGCGGAGCGCGGGAAGGCCCCGCGCCGGCTGATCGATCACGCGATGGCGCCGGTGTGGGAGGTCAACAACGTCTGGCTGATCTTCGTCCTGATCCTCATGTGGACCGGCTTCCCGGTGTTCTTCCAGACGGTGTTCACCGCGTTGTGGCTGCCGCTGGTGCTGGCCGCCGTGGGCATGCTCCTGCGCGGCGCCGGATTCGCGCTCCGCAAGCCCACCCGCAGGCTGGCCGAACGCCGGGTGTACGGGGCCGTGTTCGCGATCTCCTCGCTGCTCACCCCGTTCTTTCTGGGAGCCGCCGCGGGCGGAGTCGCCTCCGGCCGGGTCGAGCCGGGCACCACCGCTTCGGCCGACGCCTGGGCGAACACGACCTCGATCTTCGCCGGACTGCTCACCGTCGCGGCCACCGCCTTCCTCGGTGCGGTGTTCCTCACCTCGGACGCGCGCCGCTTCGGCGCCCACGACCTGGTCGGCTACTTCCGGCTGCGCGCCTGGATCGGCATCGCGGCCCTCGTGGTCCTGGGTGTGCTCGCCCTGGCCGTGACCGACGAGCACGCCTCGTACGTCCGGCACGGCCTCACCCACGGGATCGGGCTCGTGCTGATCCTGGTCGCCGCGGGTGCCGTGGCCGCCACGGCCTGGCTGGTCTCCGGCCGTAACGCCGGATGGGCGCGCTACACCTCGGTGGCCTCGGTCGCCCTGACGGTCGCGGCCTGGGGATTCGCGCAGCGTCCCTATCTGGTGCCCACCTCGCTGACCGTGCGGCAGGCAGCGGGAGACAGCGAGTCGCTGCGCTGGATGCTCATCGTCGCACTCATCGCCGTCGTGCTGATCGGCCCGGCGCTCGTGGTGCTGTACCGCCTCGACACGCACGGGGTGCTGGAACCGCTGACCGACGAGGACGTCGGGGAGTGACGGCTTGCCACATCGCACCGCACCGAACCGAACCGCACCGCACCGCACCGCACCGCACAGAACCGCACCGCATCGGGCGCGGCGGAGACGGGCGGCCCGCCGGCAAGCCCGATGCGCAAGTCACGCGGCGACGATTGTCATCCCCGGCCGAGAAGCGGAATGTGACCTGTGGACAAGGGCGTTCCCCGGCCGGGGAGCCCGGCACGGGGAGGCTCAGCCCAGGCGCTCCGCCAAGTGGTCACCGACCCGCAGGGCGTTCGCGATGGCGGTCAGCGAGGGGTTGACCGCGCCGATGCTCGGGAAGAAGCTCGTGTCCACGACGTACAGGTTGTCCAGGTCGTGGGCCTTGCAGTTGACGTCGAGAGCCGAACTCAACGGATCGGTGCCGAATCGCACGGTGCCCGCCTGGTGCGCGGTGGCACCGATCGGCATGCCCTTGTGCAGGTAGAGGCTGTGCGGGAGCAGGTGGTGCGGGTGCATCCCCAGGTGTTCGAGGTTGCTCCGGAGCTTGTGCCGCACAAGCGTCGCGCTGGGCATCGACCGCCGTGATCGCACGAGAATCCGACAGGGTCTGCGCGCGCTCTTCGTGGGCTTCGTACCGGCGATCGTCGCCACGTTGTTGTTCAGCCTCCTTATTCGCGCATTCGACCTCGAGTCGCGGGCGTTCGGCCTGGGACTGCGGCCGGTGTCCAATCTCATCAACACCCCCAACTTCTTCTCGGTCGCCGTCGCGACGTTGGCCGGGATCGTGTGCATCGTCTCGCTCACCGAGGCGAGGACGAGTGCTCTGCTCGGCGTGTTCATCTCGGTCACCACCATCCCGGCGGCCGCCGACGTCGGTGTCTCCGTCGCGTTCGCCGCCTGGCGAGAGGCATGGGGGTCGCTCGTGCAACTGCTGGTCAACATCGTGGTCCTGGTCGCGGTGGGCACCGCAACGCTCCGCCTCCAGCGGGAGATCTGGCGGCGGGTCGGCCGGCGCCGCGGGCAAACCGGCAGCCGGCCCGGTCACGGCGGGTAGGAACGCCGTGATCGAGGCCCCGAATGGCGGCTCGGCCGCGGTCCGATTGCGCCATGGGCATGACGGTGCGGGACATGCCGGGGCTCCCCGGGCCGGGGACGCGGAACCCGCTCCAGCCGCGTGATATCACCGGACAAAGGCTTGTGAGCCGACGCCTGCGGGTGGGTTCCGTTGCTGAGGAGACGATGCGAGTGTCGGCCACGCCTGCCGGAGTGCCCGAAAAGGTGTCACCGGATCCCTTCGCGCCGGTCCGTTCTCGCGGGTACCTGGGGCTCTTGGCGATAGCGGCGGTGCTCGGGGTCCCGATCTCGGCGGCGGCGTTCGGATTCCTCGCCCTCGTCTCCCGGTTCGAGTCGCTGACCTACACGGATCTGCCCGAGGCGCTGGGCTTCGACGACACGCCCTCGTGGTGGCCGGTACCGCTGCTCGCCGTGGCGGGGCTGCTGGTCGGGCTGATCATCAACCATCTACCGGGGGAGGGCGGGCACAAGCCGGCCGAGGGCCTCGGCTCGACGGGCGCGGCGTCCGCGAAGGAGCTGCCCGGTATCGCGCTCGCGGCGCTGGCCTCCCTCGGGATCGGCGTCGTCCTCGGGCCCGAGGCGCCGCTCATCGCTCTCGGCGCCGGCCTCGCCGTGTTCGGCGCACGGCTGGTGAAGCGGGACATCGGGCCGAAGGTGAGCGCCGCCGTGGGCGCCGCCGGGAGTTTCGCCGCGGTCAGCGCGCTGCTGGGATCGCCGCTCCTGGGGGCGTTCCTGCTGATGGAGGCATCGGGCCTGGGTGGGCCGATGCTCGGGATGGTGCTGGTGCCGGGACTGCTTGCGGCCGGCATCGGTTCGCTCGTCTTCATCGGCCTGGGCTCGTGGACCGGCCTGGGCACCTACTCCCTGACCCTCGACGACGTGCCCGCCGCCGATGTGCCGGATTTCGCGTCCTTCGGCTGGGCCCTCGTCATCGGGCTTGCGGCGGCCTTCCTGGGCACGGGCATCCGCCGGGGCGCCCTGTATCTGGAGCCGCGGGTGGAGCGGCACAGGGTGCCGGTCACCGTGGCGATGGGGACGATCGTCGGGCTCGCCGCGCTCGTGTATGCCGAAGGGTCGGGGTACGACGCGTCGGGGGTGCTGTACTCGGGGCAGCACGCGCTGGACCCGCTGCTCGCCGGCAGTGACGGATATTCGGTGGGCGCGCTCGTCCTGCTCATCTTCTGCAAGTCGGTGGCGTACTGCGTGTCACTGAGCGCCTTTCGGGGAGGTCTCGTCTTTCCCTCGATGTTCGTGGGCGCGGTGGGCGGGATCGCGCTGTCCCATCTCCCCGGCCTGGATCTGACGTCCGGGTTCGCGATGGGTATCGGCGCGATGTGCGTGGCGATGCTGAAACTCCCGATGACCTCGGTGCTGTTGGCCACCCTGCTGTTGGGGTCCTCGGCGCTCACCGTGATGCCGCTCGTGATCGTCGCGGTCGTGGTCTCGTACGTCGTCTCGCTGCGACTCGTCCCCGTGCCCCGCGTTGCGCCCGCCACGCCACCGGGCTCCGAGCCCGTCGGCGCCCACGCCGACCCGTCCTAGTCCGACGCCCGTTCGGTACATGGGGCCGCTCGGGCCGTATGTACCTGACCCGGCACCCGAGGTGGAGGCCGATCGTGTCCGTGAGTCCGACAGGGCGGCAGATCGTGCTGCGCGAAGGCGAACAGACCGCCGCCGTCGTGGAACTCGGCGGTGCCCTGCGCGGCTACTTCGTCGGTGGACGGCCGGTACTGGACGGCTTCTCCGCCGACGAGCCGATCGTGGGCGGCCGTGGCCAGGTCCTCGTGCCGTGGCCGAACCGGATCGGCGGAGGACGGTACCGGTGGAACGGCGAGGACTTCCGGCTGCCCCTGACCGAGCCCGAGAAGGGCAACGCGATCCACGGGCTGCTGCGCTGGACGTCCTGGCAGGTGCTGGAAAAGCACGAGGATCGGGTACTTCTCGGGGTCACGCTCTGGCCACAGCCGGGCTACCCCTTCCTCCTCCACGTCCGGGTCGAGTACGCGCTCGGGCCGGCGGGGCCGGCGGTGGCCGTGGTCGCCCGGAACGTCGGTACCGGCACAGCGCCCTACGGTGTCGGCCGGCACCCCTACCTCACCGTGGGCACCGACCCGGTGGACGACGCGGTGCTCACCCTCCCGGCCCGAAAATGGCTTCCGGCGGACGACTCGGGCATGCCCGCGGCGGCCGAACCGGTGGCCGGCTCACTCTTCGACTTCCGCATCCCCAGGGCCGTGGGCGCGCAGCACCTGGACACGGCATTCACGAAATTGGAGCGGGACTCCTCCGGTCTTGCCGCGGTACGGCTGGCGCACCCTTCCGGATCGCACGGCACCGACCTGTGGCTCGGCGAGGGAGTCGAGTTCGTGCAGGTGTACACGGGAGACACGCTCCCCGAGCCGGCGCGGCGCAAAGGCATCGCGGTGGAGCCGATGTCCTGCCCGGCGGACGCGTTTTTAAGCCGCGCCGGTCTGGTGGAACTCGAGCCCGGTGCCGAGCACACTTTCAGGTGGGGCCTGCACGCGTGGACCGAGCGACGCTGACACCGAGACGACGTGACCCGCGGCCCGTTCGGCGACGCTCGGCCTCTTCGACGTCGGTCTCGGCGGGGGCAGCGTGGCGGCCCCCGCCGAGCCGCGATGCCCCCGGGCGACCTGTGTCGAACCCGCGGTCGGGGTTCGTCCGGCCGGTCCCGGTCGCCCCGTGTGCATGGTGGGGGACCGGAACGGCCGGCCGCGTTCTCACCTCGCGTCGCTGGTTGCCCCGCGAGGGCTACCAGCGGTACCAGCGGCCTCGCGCGCCCCCGGCGCCGGTGCCTCGGAAGACGAAGCCGAGGAGCCACACGACGAGGACGATGATGGCGATCCACCACAGGGCTTTGAGGGCGAATCCGGCGCCGAAGAGCACCAGCGCCAGTAGGAGGACGAGCAGAAGCGGGATCATGACGATCACCTGTCGAAGACTGGTCGTGGGTGGGCGGCCGAGACCGGTTGGTCAGGGCCCGGGCTGGGTTTCCCGGTGTCGGCCGAACAGGGCCATGCAGACCTGGTTGGGTCCGACGATCGGGTGGTCCGGCAGCGTGGCGAGCACGCGCAGGACCGACGGGGGCGCGTGGTGGGCGCGGGCGTACGCGATCAGGCCGCCGGGCCGGGCGGGATAGGTCGCGCCTCGGAGCGCGCAGTGGACCTCCATGGGCGTGGGGTCCGTTCCGGAACAGGCCGGGGCGCTCATGGCGACGCCCCCTCGATGCCGTCGTCACCCGGTCCCCTGGGGGAGCCGCCCGCGGTCGCACGGGGTGGCGGAGCGAACGCGAGACAGGTGAACAGGTGCGCGGTGCCCGTGATGTCGAGGAGACGGCGAAGCTTGTCGCAGGGTACGAGGGTGAGTGCGATCCCGCGCTCGACGGCTCTGGCTCGTGCGTACAGCAGGGCGTGGATTCCGGTGCTGTCGCAGAACGTCACCGCGCGCATGTCCACGTTCACTCGACGTGCTCCGAAACCCAGGACGGTGTCGAGGGCTCGCCGAAGCTGTGGCGCGGTGTCGATGTCGATCTCTCCGCCGATCCGCAGGAGGGTTCGGGCGCCGTCTGTGGCGGCGTTTACACGGAGATGCCGCGTCATGGTTGCGCCGTGCCGGCGGCGTCCGGGGCGACTCGTGCCCCGGCGGCGGGTGTTGGGGCGACGTGGGGACATTGCCATTCCCTCACTCGGGTGCCGTGGTGGGGATCTCGATCGGGGTGCGGACCGGTCGGGTCGGTTTGACCCGCGTCCCGTCAACTCCAGGATCGGACGCCGGCAAAAGCACGTCAAGGAATTCGGGAACTCTATTTCCGGTGTAGTGATGCCGGAATGAACGAGCTTACGATGGGTGTCATGAGTGATGCGGACGAGGCCCGGCCGTCGTGGACCTTTTTCACCAGTCACGCCCGTGTGCTTTCGGTGATCGCTCGTGATCCGCAGGCGCGTGTGCGCGACATCGCGGCCGTGTGCCTGCTGACCGAGCGCGCCGTCCAGGGCATCCTGGCCGACCTGGAGGACGGCGGGTATCTCATCCGGGAGCGCAGCGGGCGCCGCAACACGTACCGCATCGTCCCCGGAACGGAGGTGCGCCATCCCGCGGACCGGGGCCGGGCCGTCGCCGACGCCCTCGACCTGCCCGTAGAGGAGCACCCGGACGCGGCGGACGCGGCGGACGTCGACACGGATCCGTCCGGGACCCGGGCGCCTTGACCCCATGCCCGAGCCCGCAACCGGGGCCGAGGTCGCCCCCGGCACTATCCCGACGCGGGACGGGGGTCGGGCGTGCCGAGACCCCCGCGGGATGCAGGCGCGGGGGTCTCGGTGTGTCGGACGTGGAGGAACGTCCGGGAAAATGCCCTCGGAGGGGTCAGCCTCGGTGGTCGCCGTGCTGGGGCGCCTCGTGGCCGCCGTCGTGCCCCTTGTGCCCTTCGTCGTCCCCGTCGATGTTGAGGCAGGTGTTGCCGATGGCGGGGTTGAGGACGCCGACGATGTTCACGGTGTTGCCGCACAGGTTGATCGGCACGTGGACCGGGACCTGGATGTTGTTGCCGGAGGCCACACCGGGGGAGTCGACGGCGGCGCCGTCCGCGTCGGCCTCGGCGTGCGCGGCGCCCGCGCCCGCCATCAGGACCGCTGCGGTGCCGGCCATCACCATGGTGACCTTCTTGAACGAACCCACGAACACTCCCTCTTCGCTGCGGCGCCGGACCGTCCCGACGCCCTCGTCCCGACCAACGACCCACACGCCCAAAGGCTTCGGCCCCGGCAACCGTTCACCCGAACGACGCACACCACACGTCGGACGGTGGGTTCCCAGCCGGAGACGGTCTCGCCGATGTCGCCGATTTCGGTGGCAGGGACACATGCCGACGCCCGGCCCGCCCGCAGGGTGCCCGAGCGCGGCGACGAAGGCGAGCCGCACCGACTCGCCGGCCGTCACGTTCGCCCGGGACCCCGATCTCACCCCTGAAAGCGCGCGACGGCGGGGGTGTGCGCCGGGCTTCGGGGGCTGCCGGATCGACGTGGCTCGCTGAGGAAGGGTTCAGCGGTGCCGGCCTCCGGACCCGTGCCGCGGGGCCGCCGGATCGTGCGGCGCCGGGTTCGGGAGCAGCATGGAGACAAGCCCTCAGCCGGCGCGTGACCGCGTTGGCCGCGCTGGGGAGGGAGCTGTATGGAATGAGTGCACACGAGTCGCCCCCACGGGACGAGCACGGCCAGGCGGCCGTGCCCTCGCCGCCCGGAGGGCTGCTGGACCTGCTGAGCGTCGCGGCGATCGTGCTGGACGACCGCGGGAAGATCGTGTTCTGGAGCCCGCAGGCCGACAAGGTGTTGGGCCACACGGCCGAGGAGGCTCTGGGGCAGTACGCGGCCGACGTGCTGGTGCACCCGATGCACCGGGACCTGGTGGTCAAGCTGTTCGCCGAGATCCTGAGCACCGGCGCGAGCTGGGCCGGCGCGTTCCCGATCCTCCGCAGGGACGGCACGACGCGCCTGGTGGAGTTCCGCAATATGCGCCTCCTGGACGACCTGGGCGACGTCTACGCCCTCGGCATAGCCGCCGACCAGAGCATGCTGCGGCGGGTGGAGACGGATCTGGCCCTGTCCGAGCGCCTGGTGTCGCAAGCCGCCATCGGTATCGCCCTGCTGGACACCGACCTGCGCTATCTGCTGGTCAATCCGGCGCTGGAACGTATCAACGGCAAATCGGCGGCCGACCACATCGGGCGGCACCCCGTCGACATCGTCCCGTCCCTCGACGTCGACACCATCGAGTCCGCGCTGCGCCAAGTGCTGCTCACCGGCACGCCCCTGATCGACCAGTACACGGTCGGCCGCACCCCGGCCGACCCCGACCACGACCACGCCTGGTCGGTCTCGTACTTCCGGCTCGAAGGTTCCGGCGGGCGGGTGATCGGAGTGGCGACCACGGTGGTCGACGTCAGCGAACGCCACCGGGTCGCCACCGAGGCGGATCGGGCCCGCCGCCGGCTGGCCGTGATCGCCGACGCCTCCGCCCGCGTCGGCACCACCTTGGAGGTGGAGACCACGGCCCAGGAACTGGTCGAGGTCGCCGTGCCCGACCTGGCCGACGTGGCCGCGGTCGACGTCCTCGACGCCGTCCTGGCCTTCCGCCGTACCAGCGCATCCGTGGACCGGGGGCCGGAGATGTTCCGCGCGCTCGCCGTCGCCTCCGCCTACCCCACACCGGCGACGGACTCCCTGAAGGTCGGGGACCTCGCCGCGTACAGCGCCGACCGTCTGATCACGCAGTGCGTCCACACCGGGCAGCCCGTCGTGGTCGCCCACGCCGACACCAGCGATCTGCAGCACATCGCCCCCGATGCCGACGTCGCGACCGCCTTCGCCCGGGCCGGGGTGCACTCCTACCTCGCGGTGCCGCTGATCGCCCACAACGAGGTCCTCGGTGCCTTCGACCTGCTGCGCGCCCGCAACCCGCTTCCCTTCGACGACGACGACGTGATCCTCGCCGTCGAACTCGCCGCACGCGCGGCCGTCGCCATCGACAACGCCCGTTGGCACCAGAGCGTCCGCAACGTCTCCGAGACCCTCCAGCGCAGTCTCCTGCCCGGTCGCCCACCCGAGCTCACCGGCCTCGACGTCGCCTCCTTCTACCAGCCCGCCCAGGCATCCCACGAGGTGGGAGGCGACTGGTACGACGTCATTCCGCTGACGGACGACAGAACCGCGCTGGTGATCGGCGACGTGATGGGCAACGGCATCGACGCCGCCGCCACCATGGGCCGACTGCGCACCGCCACCTGCGCCTTCGCCGACCTCGACCTGCCTCCCGACCACGTGCTCCAACACCTCGACAGGATTACCGACGGACTCGAGCACTACATCGCCACCTGCATCTACGCCGTCTACGACCCGCACCGGCACCGGTGCCACATCGCCAACGCCGGCCACCTACCGCCGGTCCTCGCCCCCGCCGGACGGCGACCCCGACTGCTGGACCTGCCGTCCGGGGCACCGCTCGGCGTCGGCGGCATCTCCTTCCACACCACCGACTTCGAGCTGAACCCGGGCGACCGGCTCGTTCTCTACACCGACGGCCTCGTCGAAACCCGCCACCACGCCATCGACGAACGTCTGGAC
The DNA here is from genome assembly GCF_055558835.1 of Embleya sp. NPDC025285. Lineage (NCBI taxonomy): Bacteria > Bacillati > Actinomycetota > Actinomycetes > Kitasatosporales > Streptomycetaceae > Embleya > Embleya sp. NPDC025285. The sequence goes on along the minus strand of NZ_JBVHLU010000012.1, from coordinate 62,454 downwards.
ACGTTGCTGCGCACCCTCGACGAATCCCGCCTGCCCCTGGACGACACCTGCCAGTGGCTCCTGCGAGCCCTGCGACACCCCGACGACCACGACGACGTCGCTCTCCTGATCGCACAAGCCGGCACGGTGGCCGTGGACCGTCGCACCCCCGGACCCGATCGACCTTGACCCCGTGGACGAGGTCCGCCCGGGCCGGCGCCCCGGCCGCTTCCGGCGGCCAAGCGCGAGCCGACCGAAGCGCACGCCGATCCCCGGCGGCCGGTGCGGACCGGAACGGTGGGTGGCGCGGGACGCCGGTGACCGGGCGCGGAGTCATGGCCGCCGGCGCGGCTCCGAGGATCCCGACGCCGCGGCGATGTCGACGAGTTCGAGCAGGGTGCCGGGGAAGTCCGGCAGGAGGTGCACGGCGACCACCCACGCATCGGGGTTGTCGAGACGGGTGCGCACCCGGCGGATGAGTTCGCGGGCTTGGGGGGTGCGCAGGAAATGGCGGCTCTGTCGGGCGTGGGTGGTGACTGCGCGGAACGCGAGGGCCGCCGGCGTACACGCGCCCGCCACGTCCAGCACGGTGATCACGCCACGGGCCAGGCCCTGCGCCACCCAGGTAGCCGGCGCCCGAGCTTGGAAGACGGCGGGGCTGCGCAGTGCGGCGCGGTAGAACTCGGCGGGACAGTCGGGTTTCGCGAGGAGGAACGAGATCACGTCGGCGTCGAACGACCGCTCGGCTTGTGCCCGCAGGATCTCCGGCCACGGCAAGGGGCCGGGATGGACCGGGTGTTCCACCCTGGGGTTGGCCACACGCAGTTCCGCGATCAGCACTTCGGGTCGCACCGCTTCCTCGGCCGCCCGGCGCAAGAGGTCGAGTCCGGCGGCCGGGCCGGCGGCCAACGCCCGACGAACCACCGCTTGTGTCCTCGCCGGCCAGGGGCACGCGGGATGACCACAGCGCGGCGTGGTCGCGCAGCCCAGCAACTCCCTGACGTCGTCCGGCCCGCCGTATTCCCACAGCCGCACCAGCATTGCCAGTTGCGGCCCAGCGGTCCGCCCCGCCAAGCGCCAGGGGAAGTGCCGCAGCACCAGCGGATGCCCCGACTGTCGGGCGGCCGCGACCCGGTCGTGGTGCTCCGCGGGCGACGGGTGCCGCCCGCCCCACGCCGCGACCTGTTCGGAGACCGGTACCGCCCGGGGGCGGCCGTGCCGGTCCGTGCCGGAGGCGAGGCGCACGCGCTGTTCGAGGGTGAGCGGCGCGCGAGCGTACAACAGGGTGTTGACCTCGGGCTCGTCGCGGTCCAGCAGCGCGGCCGTCTCCGCGGGCGACAAGCCCGCCGCGAACGTCGCCATCGCCACAGCCGCGGCCGACCCGCGACGGGCGAGGATCTCGGCTCGCACTGCCTCGGTCACCACGCCGGGCATGCACAGCAGTTCGAGGTGGCGCTCCGGCAGCGAGGGGATCAGTGCGTCCTGCGCCTCGGGCCCGGCGCACGCGAACAACGTCTGGAACACCGCCTCGACGCGGTTCGCGGCGTGGGGTGTGCGTGCGAAGGTGACCGGGTGGTGTTCGGGCATCCGTCCGGTGAGCGCCGAGTCGACCAACTGCCGTGCGGTGCCGAAGAGCCAGGCCCGCTCCTGGATGATCGCCTCCCACGGCCCGGGGCTCGCGCCGAGGCGGGCGGCGAGGCCGGTCACGGCCTCGCGGACACCGGGGGCGTCGAGGGGAAGGTGCGCGAAGACGTCGACCGCCGGGCTGACCGTCGCCAGCACCTCGGCCGGGTCGAATCGGCCTTCCGCCAGGCCGCGCGACAAGGCCGGCCCCACCACCATGCCACTCGAGCGGTCGGAGCGGAGCGCGGTGATCCACGCCAACGGGACGCGCGGCGCGAGGGACAGGACCCGGTACGGCTCCTCGGCGTACGCCTGCGCGGCCAGGTCCGCCGGGCAGTCCGGACGCCGGGTCAGCGCGGCCAGTCCCGGACCGGTGAACGGGCGGCGCGCGTGTTCGGCCCGGACCAGGTCCCACAGCGGCACATCGGCCGTGACCTTCGCGAACGCATGCAGGGCGTAGACGGCGAAGTCGGCGTTCCAGTCCTCGTCCTGGTCGTCCGTATACTTGCACTCGCCGCGCGGGACCCGCTTGTCGAGGTGGCGCAACCCGAGCAGCAGCAGGTGATCGGCGAAGGTGGCGTCGTCGACCGGCAAGGCGGTCGCGGCAGCCTCGTGCCATCGGCCCGCCAGGTCCGCGTGGCCGAAGTCGGCGTGCATCCGGGCAGCACGTACGAAGGCGTCGAACGACTCCCCGTCGGACTCCAACAGCCTGCGGGCGGCGTCGAGCAGGACAGGCCGGGGCAGATCCACGCCGAGTACCCGCAGCGCGTGGCCGATCAACTCGGGGAACGGCCCACGCAGCGCGGGGATGAGCCGGTCGTCCGCCCGGGTCTCCAACACCCGCTCGACCAGGCCGCCGGGCCTGCGCCACCGCGGATCGGCCGGATCGGCGGCGGCCAGCACAGCGCCCCTGAGCGGGAGCGCGTTCGCCACGGCGCGCCGAATCTCGGTCCTGCGGGCCTGGGCCCGGGCACGGTCGCCGACCGGCTCCGGCTGTGTGGCGGGGCCGAACCGGCCGAGCACGTCGGAGCCGAAGGGAAACTCGGCCAGGTACAGGCGCACCCCCAGAGCCGGGCTGCCGAGCGTCGCGATCGCCAATGCGGCAGCCGGCGTCGGGGTCTGGTTCCTGCCCAGCGCCGCAAGCGCCTCGGCGTCCTCGCCGGCCACCGCGGCCCGGACGAGCGTCGGCGGCAGCATCGGTGCCGTGGCGAGCGCGTCCAGGAGCGGGGCACGCAACCGCCCCATGAGCTCATCGGCCCAGGCCCGGTCTCCCCACCGCAACGCGACCAGCGCCGCGGCGCCCCGATCGGACGCGCTCCCGAATACCATCCGCCACCCCGTTCCGCACGTCGTCGCCGGCATGTTCGCCACGCGGCGCCCTCGCGGTCGTGTGCACCGGTCCCTCCTCCGCCGCACCGGTACCAGCCGACGCGCCCGACGGCGCCGTGCCCAGCATCGGCGACACGAGCGCCCCCGGTCCACCCTCGTACTCGGCAGGGGATGAACCGGTGCGGTGTGGTGCTGCGGCGCCGATGTGCTGTGGTGTGCTGCGCCCGAGGTGCCCCGGCGGCCACGATCGCCCCTTCAGTCAACAGGCCTGCCGCCAGAATGTTTTCGGGTCGAGCCTTGAACGGGTGCCACCCCGGCGATGAGACTGAGAACCGCTTTGCGTACTTGTGCATCGTCGTGCCAGGGCGTGGGTTTCGAGAAGGGGGCCGTGATGGTGGCTGCCGGGGGTGCGCAGGACTACGCGCGGAGGATGGGCATCGTTCCGTCCGCGGTGGTCCGGGAGTTGGGCTGGGACGATGACACCGATGACGAGATCCGTGCCGACATCGAGGACACGATCGGCACCGAGATGGTGGACGACGAAACCGACGAAGTCGTGGACGTCGTCCTGCTGTGGTGGCGGGAAGGCGATGGCGACCTGGCAGACGAACTCGCGGATGCGTCGGCACCCCTTGCCGACGAGGGCGTGCTCTGGGTCCTCACTCCGGAGACGGGCCGGCCCGGCCACGCCGATCCGAGCGAGATCGCCGAAGCGGCGAAAACGGCCGGCCTCGCATCCATCGGCACCGTCACCCTCGGGGCATGGTCCGGCAACCCTCTGGTCCAGCCCGAATCGACACCGCGCGAGCAGGGTCCTTGAGGCACGCCTCGGACCGCTCCCCGAGTGACGTGCCCAGGCGCCCGCATCGGTACCCGCTCCGGGAGCCCGCATCCGCACGGCGCCGATTGCCATGGGAGATCGGCATGGTCGTGGACCGGGCGCGGCCCCTCGGAGGACGAATACGCGGCACGGACCCGTTTGCCGGTGGAACCGGGTGATCCCAGTCGCAGGGACCCACCGGAGGGGTCAGTGTGGGAGGAGGGGACATCCACCCCAGGGGTTGCCCCGATAGGGAGGCCTGGACATGGCCACGCACACACAACGAGCCACTCACTCGTCGGGTTGGACCACGTTCGCCGCGGTGCTGATGACCATCGGCGGCGTCCTGGCGGTCTTCCAAGGAATCGCCGCCATCGCGAAAGACGATGTCATCGTCGAGACGCGCAACTACTCCTTCTCGTACAGCACCACCGGCTGGGGCTGGATCCACCTGATCCTGGGCATCGTCGTCTTCCTCGCGGGCCTCGCCCTGTTCACGAATGCCCTCTGGGCCCGCTTCCTCGGGGTACTCCTGGCGGGGCTGAGCATGCTCGCGAACTTCGTCTGGCTGCCTCACTACCCGGTGTGGTCGATCATCGTGATCGCCATCGACATCGCCATCATCTGGGCGTTGTGTACCGGCCCACAACGGAGCAACCGGTAAGCCACGCAGGACGGTCGGCCGTGCCGCGTCCGACATCCCGGGCGGCGCGTACCGCTGAACCTCGGGCGGAGTATGCCCGCTATCGGGCGTCGGAGTTCACTCGTATTGTTCGGAAGGAGATGCTTATACGGCGATATGAGAGGCTTTCTGATGGCTCTGCACAAGGCCAGGGAACAGGTCGGTAGCCCCGCCGACGACGTCTTCGCCTCCCCGCTGAGCGAACGCCCCTTGTCCAAGCGAGCCATCCCCGAACTCCCGACGCCCCCGAACATCGTCTTCCAGGTGCTGAGCAACGAACTGCTCTTGGACGGCAACGCCGCACAGAACCTCGCCACGTTCTGCACCACCTGGGCGGACGACGAGGTGCGCCGCCTGATGGATCTGTGCCTCGACAAGAACATCGTCGACAAGGACGAGTACCCGCAGACCGCGGAGATCGAGTCGCGATGCGTCAACATCCTCGCGAACCTGTGGCACGCGCCGGCCGGCGGCGACAATGCCGTGGGCTGCTCCACCACCGGTTCCAGCGAGGCCGCCATGCTCTGCGGCCTCGCGCTGAAGTGGCGGTGGCGCAACCGGCGGCGTGAGGCGGGCCTGCCGACCGATCGGCCCAACCTGGTGTGCGGGCCCGTACAGGTGTGCTGGGAGAAGTTCGCCCGCTACTTCGACGTCGAGCTGCGCCAAGTCCCGGTGGAGGCGGGAGCGACCGGCCTCGAGCCGCACCAACTGCGCGACTACGTCGACGAGAACACCATCGGCGTCGTGGCGATCCTCGGTGTCACCTACACCTGCACATACGAGCCGGTCGCCGAGATCGCGGCCGAACTCGACCGGATCCAGGCGGAAACCGGCCTCGACATCCCCGTGCACGTGGATGCGGCTTCCGGCGGGTTCATCGCCCCCTTCCTGCATCCCGACCTGCTGTGGGACTTCCGGGTGCCGCGCGTTGCCTCGATCAACTCGTCGGGCCACAAGTACGGCATGGCCCCGCTCGGTGTCGGCTGGGCCCTGTGGCGCGATACCGCCGCCCTGCCCGCCGACCTCGTCTTCCACGTCAGCTACCTCGGCGGCGACATGCCGACTCTCGCCCTGAACTTCTCGCGCCCCGGCGGGCAGGTCATCGCCCAGTACTTCCTGTTCCTGCGCCTGGGCCGGGAGGGGTATCGGCGGGTCTACGAGGCGTGTGCGCACACGGCCCAGGGCCTGGCCCGGCAGATCGCCGACATGGGCCCCTTCACCCTGCTCTACGACGGGGTGGGAGCGCTGCCGGCCGTCTCCTACACGCTGACCGATTCCGACACGCGCGAGTGGAGTCTGTACGACCTCACCGACCGGCTCCGGATGCGCGGTTGGCAGGTGCCCTCCTACCCGCTGCCGCCCGACCGCCAGGAGACCGTCATCCAGCGGGTACTCGTGCGCCACGGCGTCGACCGCGACGAGATCGATCTGCTCGCCGACGACATGCGCCGGGCCATCAGGGAACTCGAAGACGGCCACCCGAGCGACGAGAACCGCGGCGGCTTCCACCACTGACCGGCCTCGAACGGCTCTCCGCGGTCGGGCCGGTCGTGGGCCGGGGCCGCGAGCGCCTGTGGTCCATCGGTCGCCACACCGTCCCACCCCGCCGAGCAAGTCCGGTCGCACCGCCGTCAACCCGTCCCGGCTGTGTCGAACCGGTTACGGCGCCGGGGACTACCGGCCCGGATCAAAGGCCCAACGTGGCCTCCGGGTAGCCGAGTTCCTCGCTGCCTGGAGGCACGTCACCCTTCCAAGCCTTCGATCACGTCACCGCGAACACAGGCAATGCCCTTGATCAGGGCATGAGATGAACGGTTGCCTTCCTCGTCCGCCGCCGCCGCGGCGAATCCGAAATGAATCACCGTTTCGCCCAGGAGACATGCGTCGCGAGTCACCTTGACGCGTTGCCCTCGGGTGAACTCTCCGCTCTCGACAGTCATGAAGACTGCGCAGTCGCCGGTCGACAAGGCCATCGTGTCCGTCAACGTCGCTCGCGTCGTCATGGTGTCTTCCCTCCGGTTGCAGACCCATCGACATGCGACGACAGAGCCTACCGAAAGGCTTCGCGGTGTCCGCCTCCCGAAGCCGGAACCCCTTCGACATGTCCCCCATGCCGACGTTGCCTGGCCGGCCCGTTGCCACCTCGGTGGCGTCCGACGCGTCGCGTTGCGGGCTGTGCGCACGAAACCGGGAGCTCGACGGAACCCGGCCCAAGCGGCGGCCGGTTCGCCTTGATCGGCTGCCGCTGGGACCGGGCCCGGGAGCTATGCGCGGGCCGGCTCGCGGGTGCCGCGCGCCGTGCGCGTCGAGGCGGCGATGAGAGTCGCGAACGCGATGACGGCCGCGCCGGTGCGTATGGCGTGGGCGATCTGCCACTGGTCACGAACGCTCGCCCAGTCCGAAGGGGGTTGCCGTACATCCCAGTCGAGTTGGTCCGCGTTGATGGGCATGTTGACCACGACCGTCACGGCGACGATCAGGAGGAGCAGCGCGAGTCCGGTCGACCGCAGTCGGAACGCGCGTTCTCGGGTTTTGAACGTGACGGCGACCAGAAACGCTGTCGCGATCAGTGCCGGCAGCAGCGTCGCGGTCGCGAGCTTGTCCAGCGAATCGAGTTCCACGTGCCGCACTTGGGTGTACACGTGGCGGTCTTCACCGCGCAGCGACATTTCGAGCACGAGGACCGCGACGAGGAAGCCTGCGAAGAGACCCGAGAACAGCAGGCTCACCCATCTTGCAACCGTGCCGAGCGGGGTCTCGGTCATGCTTGGTCCTCCCCGCCGGACGCGGAGGAGTCGGCCCGGGCCGTGAAGGCCGCGGCGTTGTCGGCCGCCCACGTGGCGAAGGTCAGCGCGGGTCGGCCCAGGAGCCGTTCCACGGTGCCCGTGGTCGGCCCGGGCCGGTCGGCGTAGTCGGCCAGTGAACCGAGCAGTCGGTCGGGGATGTCCTCGGGGAGGCCCTGAGCGAGCATCGCCTGGCGGACCTGCTCGGGGGCGAGTTCCCGGAAGGCCAGTGTCCGGTCGACGGCCGCTCCGATGAGGCGGACTTTTTCGTACTGCGTGATCGACTGCGGGCCGGTGAGCAGGTGGGCGCGTCCGGCGTGCGCGGGGTCGATCAGTGCCGCGACCGCCACCTCCGCGATGTCGCGGTGGTGGATCGGGGAGGTCGCCGCGCCGCCATGGGCGCCGTGCACGACGCCGGTTGCGCGAATCTGCGGCGCCCAGGCCAGGGCGTTGGCGGCGAAGTCGGCACACCGTAGAAACGTCCAGGGCAGACCGGACTCCCGTGCGGCGGCTTCGGTCCGCTTGAACTCCTCGATGAAGCGTGGGTGGCCGACCGGGTGCTCCACGGTCGCGGCCGACAGCACCACCACCCGCCGTGCGCCTCGTGCCGCGGCCAGTGACAGCAGTTCGGAACTCGCGCTGCCGGCGGCGCGTGGGCTGAGCAGGACCGCCTCGACCACGTCGGGCAGCGACGTCAGCGTGTCGGGCCGGGACGGGTCGCCGGCAACGACATGCGCGCCGCCGGGCAGTGCGGCAGTGGCGGGGTCGCGCGTGACCGCCGCCACTTCCCGGCCGGACTCCAGCAACAGGTTCACCGTTTCGCGTCCGACGATGCCGGTCGCTCCGATCACCAGGAACATGCGTGCGTCTCCTCACCCGGGTCAGGGTTTTTCGCGTGACGTAATATACGAGAACCGTAGCATATTGATTTGGGAGTCGTACATTATGGAATCCGTAACACATGGCGATGCGGGCGACGCGGACCCGCGCCGCCGACGGGCAACCGTCGACGTCAAAGAGGGGTTGCGTGCGCTGAGCCTTCAACTGTCCCTGCTCAACCGGCAGGTCAGCGCCCATCTGACGCTCCGCGACGTCGACTTGGACTGCCTCGACATCGTCAACGCCCACGGCCCGCTGAGCCCGAGCGCACTGGCGCGACGAGCCGGTCTGCACGCCGCCACGATGACCGGGGTGCTCGACCGACTCGAACGCGCCGGTTGGGTGTCCCGCGAGCCGGATCCCTCGGACCGCCGAGGCTCCCGAATCCGGGCCCTGCGTGACCGCAACGCCGAACTCCTGGCGCTCTTCGCCGGCATGAACACCTCGGTGGAGCAGATCTGCGCCGACTACGAAGGCGCGGAACTCGAACGTTTCGCGGAGTTCCTCCGCCGCGCCGCCGCGGCGGGGCGAGACGCGACCGAAGATCTGGCGAACTGACCGCATCCGGGCAAACCGATCGGTTCGGCACCGCCCGGCGGCCCCGGTCACCTCACGTCGTGCCGGAGACGTCGAGTGGGGCAACGGACGGCAGGCGCTTCGGCAGTGGACGTCGGAGAATCGAAGGGACGAGGGAGACGGATTCGACAATCGGTTCCATGCCGCCCATCCGTCCGAGGTGCGGGTCGTCGCCCGATGGGAATCGGTGCGCGTGGCGGCCGAATTCCGTGGCCGCCCGTACCGCAGCCTGCTCGTGCGGCTGCCCGCTCGTACGGGGTCGGTCGATGTCCCGGGCGGCCGGTAGGAGACCGGGTCGTGCCCGGAAGGGGATGAAGTCGTGCTCTTCACCGATCGTGTCGACGCGGGACGGAAACTGGCCGAGTACCTGGCGCCCTTGCCCGTGGCGAACCAGGACGTGATCGTGCTCGGCCTGGCCCGGGGCGGAATGCCGGTGGCCGCCCAGGTGGCCGATGCCCTCCGCGCTCCACTGGACGTATGCCTGGTGCGGAAACTGGGCGTTCCCTCCCAACCGGAACTGGGAATGGGTGCCGTCGCCGAAGAGGGGGTCGTCGTCCTCAACGACCACGTCGTGCGAGCCTCGGGCATTTCCCGCGCCGCGTTGGAAGGGATCGAACGGCGAGAACGGGAGCTGTTGGAACGGCGTGCCCGCCGCTACCGGGGCGAGCGGCCACCGGTGGAACTCGGCGGCCGAACGGTCGTGGTCGTCGATGACGGCATCGCGACCGGATCCACCGCCCGCGCGGCCTGTCGCGCCGCCCGAGATCGAGGCGCGGCGCGCGTGGTGCTCGCCGTACCGGTGGCGCCGGCCGGCTGGGGGAAGGAGCCGGATCCGGACGCCGACGAGGTGATCTGCCTGCACAACCCGGTCGGATTCATGGCGGTGGGGCAGTTCTACGCGAACTTCTCCCAGACCACCGACGAGGAGGTCGTCGAGTGTCTCGATCGGGCCGTCGCTCGCCGGTCGGAGCCGCCGCCGACAGCGGAAGCGGGGACGGCGGGGACGAGACCGGGTAGCGGATCGACGCGCTCCGCGGAATCCGTGCCCACGCACAGCGACATCGACCTACCGGTCGAAACCGCGCGGCTACCGGGGCACCTGAGTCTGCCCGCGGGAGCGGAACGGATCGTCGTCTTCGCGCACGGCAGCGGCAGCAGTCGACACAGCCCGCGCAACCGCTTCGTGGCGACCGCGCTGAACCGGGCCGGCCTGGGCACGTTGTTGTTCGATCTCCTGACCGAGAGCGAGGCACGCGGCCGGTCGAACGTCTTCGACATCGAACTGTTGGCCCGGCGCCTGATCGACGTCACACGCGGGCTCCGGGAGCGACCCGAAGGCAAAGGGCGGACGGTGGGGTACTTCGGGGCGAGCACCGGCGCCGCAGCCGCATTGTGGGCGGCGGCCGAACTCGGTGACGACGTGGGGGCGGTCGTCTCCCGGGGCGGCAGGCCCGATCTGGCGGAAGCACATCTGCCCGCCGTCACGGCCCGGACGTTGCTCATCGTCGGCGGCAACGACCACGTGGTACTGGAGCTCAACAACCGCGCGCGTACCTTCCTCCGGTGCGAGAGCCGTCTCGAGGTCGTCCCCGGCGCCGGCCACCTGTTCGAGGAACCGGGCACCCTCGACGCGGTGGCCGACCTGGCCCGGGACTGGTTCCTCGGCCGACCGGCCGCCGGCGCGAACGGACATTGAGCGCGGCCGACGATGGCGTCGCGAGCAGAAGCGCCGGCACGCGGACCACCGGCACGCGGACCGCCGCACGCGAGATGACCTTGTCGCGGCGCGGTTTCGATGAGGAAGGAAGTGGCCTCAGGAATCCCGCTGTTGCTGGAAGCAGCGAGTGAGGACGGAGACGATCACGACGCTGCTCCCTTGTGGCCGGGGCGCGTTCGTGATGGCTTCGGCGTCGAGGTGTGCGGTCGTGCTGCTCGTGGAGCGCACGTCCGTGGACCGCAACCGGGAGGGTGAGCGAGCTCGTCGTCAGCCGGGCCCGACGGGTCGGGGTGCGGAGCAGGCGGGCGATACCGGCGGAGGGTTGTGGAATCTCAGCTCTCGGGTTGTGTCGAGGCCCGGGTACGCAAAGCCCAGTCGTGCGGGCGAACGGTGTCGGGTGGAGTGCGGTCGGCCATGATGTCGCAGAGCAGTTCGGCGCAGGCGCGTCCGTAGTCGGCGGGCCTGAGGTCGACCGCCGTGATCGGTGGGCTGCTGGTGCGGGTGGCGGTGCCGTCCACGCAGGACGCGACCAGCAGGTCCCGGCCGGCGGTACGGCCGAAGGCGGCGGCGCCGTGGAGGACGCCCGGGGCGGCGCCGTCCGGGCCGCAGATCACCGCGTCGACCGCCGGTTCGGTTTCGAGCAGGCCGCGCACCGCGTCGGCGGCGTCGGCGGGAGTGGCCGCGAACGGGACGTGGCGCACGGCGACAGGGGTGCGGTGCGCCTTGCCCCAGGTGCGGGCGGTCGTTCGTAGAGCCCGGGCCCAGGTGGACTCGCCGCCGGGGGCCAGCAGGGCCGGGCGGCGGGCGCCGCGGTCGGCCAGGTGGTCCAGCAGCGCGGTGAGGGAGGCGGCGGTGTCGCAGACCACGGCGCCGCTGGGGGCGGCGGAGGGACCGGGGAACCGCTCGCCGGTGACGACGGGGACCCCGGCTGCGAGCATCTCGGTCGCCGTCTCGTCCTCGGTGTCGGGGTCGATGAGCAGCAGGCCGTCGACCCGCGAGGCGACCGGTCCTCCGGTGCCCGCGGATCCGGCGAGCAGGACCAGATCGAATCCTTCTTCCTGGGCCCGGGCGACGGACCCGAAGGCGAGGTTCATGTAGTAGTCGAGCCGGGTCGCGGTCCGGGGGAGGTACAGGCCGATGGCTCCGGTGCCGGCGCGGCGTAGGTGGCGGGCCGCGCTGTTGGGGCGGTAGCCCAGGGCGTCGGCCGTCTCGCGGACCCGTGCGCGGGTGGCCGCCGCCACCCGCCCGGAGCCCTGGAGGGCGTCCGAGGCGGTACTCCGGGAGACTCCGGCGGCGCGGGCCACGTCGAGCAGGGTCACGATGCGGGCGGTCACAGCCACGGAGTCTAGATCACCCGGACGGGCACTTGCCGGATCGATCCGGCAGAGTCTAGATTCGGTTCTGCCGGATCGATCCGGCACACCTTGTCGTGAGGTCTGCCCGCGCGATTCGGGGTGTGGCATCGACCCGTAGGCCCCGCCACTCGAGGCGGTTCCCCGCGACGCCGTTCCGAGCCCGTGGCCCCGTTCGACCGAACCATCCAGGAGGACCCCCGCATGACGCGCGGATTCGACGTCGTGGAGACGAGCATCGCCGACCTGCGCGCGGCGCTGGAGAAGGGCGAGGTCACTGCGGTCGGGCTGCTCGACGCCTATCTGGCGCGCATCGAGGCCTACGACCGGCCCGGCACCGCCACCGCGCTCAACGCGATGGTCGTGATGAACCCGGACGCTCGCGCCGATGCCGAAGCCTCGGACGCACGTCGCGCGCGTGGCGAAACGCTCGGTCCGCTGGACGGCATCCCGTACACCGCCAAGGACAGCTACCTTGCGAAGGGCCTGACGGCGGCGGCCGGTTCACCGGCGTTCGAACACCTCGTCGCCCAGCGGGACGCCTTCGCCGTCGAGCGGCTGCGCGCGGCCGGGGCGGTGCTCATCGGCCTGACCAACATGCCGCCGATGGCGAACGGCGGCATGCAGCGCGGCGTGTACGGGCGCGCCGAAAGCCCGTACAGCGCCGACTGGCTGACCAGCGCCTTCGGCTCCGGCTCGTCCAACGGCTCGGGCACCGCGACGGCGGCGTCGTTCGGCGCGTTCGGCCTCGGCGAGGAGACCTGGTCGTCGGGCCGGGCGCCCGCCTCGAACAACGCGCTGTGCGCGTACACGCCCAGCCGCGGCGTGATCTCGGTGCGCGGGAACTGGCCGCTGGTGCCGACCATGGACGTCGTGGTGCCGCACACCCGCACCATGGCCGACCTGTTCGAGCTGCTCGACGTCATCGTCGCCGACGACCCGGACACCCGCGGCGACCTCTGGCGATCCCAGCCGTGGGTGCCGCTGCCCGCGCCGTCACAGGTACGCCCGGCCTCGTACCCGGCGCTGGCCCCCGCGGACGCGACGACGGCACGGGTCTCGCTCGCCGGCAAGCGCGTCGGCGTGCCGAAGATGTACATCAATGCCGACCCCGACGCCGGGACGAACCCGGACGGGGGCATCGGCGGCCAGACCGGACAGCGCATCGAGACGCGCGCCTCGGTGATCGCCCTGTGGGAGGCCGCCCGCCGCGATCTGGAGACAGCGGGCGTCGAGGTGGTCGAGGTCGACTTCCCCGTGGTGTCGAACTACGAGGCCGACCGCCCGGGCGCGCCTTCCCTGCCGACCCGGGGCCTGGTCGGACGTGACTTCCTCACGGTCGAGATCGAGGACCTGTCGGCCTGGGCGTGGGACGACTTCCTGCGGGCGAACGGCGACCCGGCGTTCGCCGGCCTGGCCGACGTCGACGGCGACCGGATCTGGCCCAGGCGTTCCGGCGAACTGCCGGACCGCTACGCCGGTTTCGACGACACGATCGGCGACTATCCGCGGTTCGTGCGCGAGCGTCCGTACGCGTCGATCACCGAAATGCCACACCTCGAGCAGGGGCTGCGCGGGCTCGAGGAGACGCGCAGGGTGGACCTGGAGCTGTGGATGGACGAACTGGGCCTGGACGCGGTGGTGTTCCCCGCCGTCGCCGACGTGGGCCCGGCGGACATGGACGTCTCCGAGGCGTCCGCCGACCTCGGCTGGCGCAACGGCGTGTGGGTCGCGAACGGCAATCTGGTGCCCCGACACCTGGGCATCCCGACCGTCACCGTGCCGATGGGCACCATGGCCGACATCGGCATGCCGGTCGGGCTGACCTTCGCGGGCCGTGCCTACGACGACAACGCCCTGCTCGCCGTCGCGGCGGCCTTCGAGGCCACCGGAAACCGCCGCACCGCACCGCCGCGCACACCACGGCTGACGACGAGCTGACCCGCCGGCGTCGGGGCGCCGCGCCGCCGGGTGCGGTCACGACGCAGTCCCTGGCGGGCACGCGGAGACGGATGCGCCCGCGAAGGCCCGAGCGGGGCGCCGGCTGTCGGTGTCGATGGTCCGGTTTTCCACCGGCTTGTCCGGGCACCCGGGTTCCATGGTGAAGATCGGCTACACGATGATGACCGAGCAGGCCGGGCCCAAGGATCTGGTCGCGCACGTGGTGCACGCGGAGGAGGCCGGGTTCGACTTCTCGGTGACCTCGGACCACTACTTTCCGTGGTTGGACGCGCAGGGCCACGCGCCGTACGCGTGGAGCGTGCTGGGCGCGGCGGCGCAGGCCACCTCGCGGATCCCGCTGATGACGTACGTGACCTGTCCGACGATGCGCTACCACCCGGCGGTGGTGGCGCAGAAGGCCGCGACCGTGCAGTTGTTGTCGGACGGCCGGTTCCGGCTCGGGCTCGGCTCCGGGGAGAACCTGAACGAGCACGTGGTCGGCGGCGGCTGGCCGGCGGCGGACGTGCGCCAGGAGATGCTCGGCGAGGCGGTGGAGATCATCCGGGCGCTGTTCGCGGGCGGGTACGTCGACCATCACGGCACCCACTTCGACGTCGAGTCCGCCAAGTTGTGGGACCTGCCGGATCGGCCGCCGCCGATCGGCATCGCGGTCTCCGGACGGCAGAGCTGTGCCCTGGCGGGTCGGCTGGCGGACCTGGTCATCGCGACCGAGCCCGAGGGCGGGCTGTTGACCGAGTTCGACCGACACGGCGGCACGGGGAAGCCCCGGGTGGGCCAGTTGCCGGTGAGCTACGACCCCGACCGGAGTGTCGCCATCGCGCGGGCACACGAGCAGTTCCGCTGGTTCGGGGGCGGCTGGAAGGTCAACTCCGAGCTTCCGGGCACCGCGGGATTCGCGGGCGCGACACAGTTCGTGCGACCGGAGGACGTCGCCGAGTCGATCCCTTGCGGTGACGACGTGGACGCGTTCGTGGACGCGGTTCGCCCATTCGTAGAGGCCGGGTTCACCGAGGTCGCGCTGATCCAGATCGGTGGCGAGACCCAGCACGCGTTCCTGGACTGGGCGCGGGACAACCTCCTGGCGGCACTGCGCGAGCTGTGACCGCGAGGGACTGGGGGCGGGCCTCCGATCGCGGCCGAGGCGGCCGCCCCTCCGGGCACGTCACCAGCGCTTCGAGCGAGGTCCCTTCCCCGCTTCCCCGACGCGTCGCCATCGGCCCGCGTCGGGGAAGGGGGGTTTGGGTGGGGCTCAGACGGTGTCGGCGTCCGCCGCGGGGAAGCGGTCCCATACCCGGTGGGTGCCGAGGAGGCCGGTGATTTCGGACAGCACGGCGGACGCGTTCTCGGCGACGACCACGCCGGGGGCGTTGGTCGGGATGCCGGCTGCGACCAGGCAGTCCTCGCTGTCGGCCCAACCACCGATGGCCTTGGCGTGGCGGTATGCCTCGGCGAGCATGAGCAGGATCCGCGGATCGGTGGCGGACAGCGACGTCCCGTTGCCTGCCTTGGCGTCCCGTGCCCCGTACGCGTCCTTGCCCGGCGCCGGTGAGCCGGCGAGCAGGATCGCGTCGAACTCGATCGAGCGCGCGGTGGCGAAGGTGCGTTGCACGGGGACGGGTGCGTCGCCGTCCGCCCCGAGCATGCCGCCGGTGGGCGCGATGACCAGCGGCACCATGCCCGCGTCGAACACCGCCCGTCGCACCTCGCGAACGGCGTCCAAGTCGGCTGCGGGGTCGGCGACGATGCCGATCACGCGGCCGGTGACCGGCCACGTCCCGCCGATCTGGGACAGCGCGGGGCTCGGTTCGACCGAGGCCAGGGGGGCCGCGGGCGAGGGCGCCGGCAGCCCCAGGCCCTCGGCCACGCGTGCGCACAACAACGGGTCGATGTCGGCCAGGACCCGCAGGGTGCGTTCCTTGATCGCCTGTTCGTGGCACTTGCCGAGTTCGAACGTGTAGGCGGCGATGACGTGTTCGCGCTCGATGGGGGTCAGGCTGAGCCAGAACAGTCGGGGTTGGCTCGTGTGGTCCGCGAAGGAGGCCGGGGCCTCGCGCACCTTGGCCGCGGGCGGGAGGGGGACCGGTACCTCGACGTACCCGCCGTGGTCGGCCCCGGCGGTGAAGGGGCAGCCGCCATCGAGCGAGTTCGGTCGGTAGGGGGCCACGCCGCTGTGCACGGCGTCCTGGTGCAGGCCGTCCCGGAGCATGTCGTTGACCGGCGCGTGTGGGCGGTTGATGGGGATCTGCGCGAAGTTGGGGCCGCCGAGTCGGCTGATCTGCGTGTCGAGGTAGGAGAACAGTCGGCCCGCCAGCAGTGGGTCGTCGGTGATGTCGATGCCGGGGACCAGGTGGCCGGGGTGGAAGGCGACCTGTTCGGTCTCGGCGAAGTAATTGCTCGGGTTGGCGTTGAGCGTGAGCAGGCCGATCGGCTGTACGGGGGCGAGTTCCTCGGGAACGATCTTGGTGGGGTCGAGGAGGTCGATGCCCTCGAAGGTCTGGTCGGCGGTGTCCGGGAAGGTTTGGATGCCCAGTTCCCACTGCGGGAACGCCCCGGCCTCGATCGCGTCGGCGAGGTCGCGGCGGTGGAAGTCGGGGTCCATGCCGCTGATGATCTGTGCTTCCTCCCATACCAGCGAGTGCACGCCCGCCTTCGGCTTCCAGTGGAACTTCACCAGTGTGGTGGTGCCGTCGGCGGCCACGAGCCGGAAGGTGTGGATCCCGAAGCCCTCCATCGTGCGGAACGAGCGCGGGATCGCGCGGTCCGACATGTTCCAGATGGTGTGGTGGGTGGCCTCGGTGTGCAGCGAGACGAAGTCCCAGAAGGTGTCGTGCGCGCTCTGCGCCTGCGGGATCTCGCGGTCGGGGTGCGGCTTCCCGGCGTGGATGATGTCCGGGAACTTGATCGCGTCCTGGATGAAGAACACCGGGATGTTGTTGCCGACCAGGTCGAAGACGCCCTCGGCGGTGTAGAACTTGGTGGCGAACCCGCGGGTGTCCCGCACCGTGTCGGCCGATCCCCGCGATCCCAGCACGGTGGAGAAGCGCACGAACACCGGCGTCTCGACGTCCTTGCCGAGGAACGCCGCCTTGCTCACGCCCGCCGCGCTGCCGTAGCCGACGAAGACACCGTGGGCCGCCGCGCCCCGGGCGTGCACGACCCGCTCGGGGATGCGCTCGTGGTCGAAATGGGTGATCTTCTCACGCAGATGGTGGTCCTGGAGCAGGACCGGCCCGCGCGGTCCCGCCTTGAGCGAGTGGTCGGTGTCCGGCAGACGCAAGCCCTGGGCGGTGGTCAGGTAGGCGCCGCCCTGCGCCACCGCCGCCTGGTCGGTGCCGGTGGGCTGCCCGGTCGGGCTCACCGGGTCCGGGCCGCTCTGATCAGGCTTCGGCGGGAGCGGTTCGCGCGGCCGCGTGGGCTCCTCCAGCGGGGCGTGCTCGCTGCCGGGACGGCCGGGGATCACGCCGGCGGGGTCGGGCTTGCGGCTCGCGCGCTTGGACTTGGGCTTTGCCATTTTTCCTCCGGGTACCAGGGTTCGCGGGTGCCGACCGGGCTCGAACCGGCGGAACCCCCACGGCCGCGTGCCGAGGGTCGGGTGCCTCCGAACCGATCGCGGGGGTCAGAGCTACCCGCGCTGCCGGGATCGAATCGAGATCTTCCGACAGCGCTCGCGGTGAGCCGTCGACATCACGCGGCATGCGTCAGGCACGGCCCGGGTTCGGTTCGCGCTCCGGCGGCGCGGCCGAGGGTCGGTCTTGCCGAGCCGGACGGCGTCGACGTGGGTGACATCGTGACTCGCCCCACCGCCCAGGGGTGGCTCCGACAGCGCCGCGCCACCACGCGGCCCGCTCCCGCGTACCGCCGAACCCGAACCCACGGATCCCCCCGGGGCGGTGCCACCTCCCGGCGGCCGGGATGGCCATCGTCAAGCCGACGGACGGCTGATCTCGGCCGGTTCGCGCCGTCCGGTCCCAGCCCCGGCTCCGCGCCCGGTTCCGGTGCCGGTTCCGGTTCCGGTTCTCAATGGTGGTGAAATGGGTGTCGAACGACCGGTCGGCCAGGGTTCGGGTTCAGCCGAACATGCGGGTGGTGCTCGCCGGGCGGTGCTCGAGCATCGTGGCCTCCCAGGGCTCGAAGTCGATCTCCCAGTGCGGGTCACCGGGGTCGGGCGGCGCGGTGGATCGGGTGAGGAACGCGGCGGCGCACAACGCGGTGAGTGTGCCCGCGCCCAGGGCGACGGGACCCCACGCCTCGAACGCCGCACCCGAGTCGGCGAGCAGCGGCGGTACGAGCGCGGTGGCGATCGTCGCGCACCCCGCCGCCAACGCCGCCAGGCGCATGCCGCGACCGGCGCGTACGGCCGTGATCCCGGCGAGGAACAGGGTTGTCAGGCCCAGCAGCGCGAACCACCCCGCTGCGTACGGGGGCGTGCGGACACTCGCGGGAATCGCGCTGCCCAGCGCCAGCCCGGATACCGCCAGGCCCACCGCGGTGGCCCACCGCAGACCAGCCCCCGCCCCCTTTTCCGCGACCCTCGACGGCGCTCTCACCGGTGACTTCTCGGCGATGAACGCCGGCGGTGGGGGTGGGTACGCGCCGGTGTGCGTCGGGCCGACCGGCATGCGCGCATCGCGTGGGTCGGGTTGCTCGGCGGGGCGCCGGCCTTGTCTGGCGTGGGTGGGATTGCTCAGCAGGTTCGCCAGGAGCACGAGTTCGCTCACCGGTCGTGTCAGCGCGGCTTCGCGCAGGGCGTCGTCGGCGGCCAATCCGGAGCAGTCCTTCAGGATCGCGATCATCCGTGCGACCTCGGGGACGGTGCGATGGGTGGTCGCCAAACGCAGCAATGTCTCGGCCGGGTTGTCGGAGTTTGCCTCGACGCGGTCGTCCGGTGTCGGGCGCGTGAGGTGCTCGCCATACGGTTCGTCCGGTGTGCCGGCGGGTCGCGCGAGCGCCGGCTCGCCGGGGTGGGTCGGCGGCGCAGCGAATCGCGGGGGCTCGCCGGGTGGGGCCGCCCGAGTCTCGAAGTAGCCGGTGGGCGCGGGGGGTTGGCGATGTCCCGGCGTCGGTGTGGGCGTGGGCGATTGGGGGTCGGATGCGAAGGTCAAGGCGTTCTCCCTGCGCGTGGAAACACGGCCGGGCCGCACCTGTACCGGACGCGCTCCCGGTCGCCGGACGAGGAGCGTGTACCCGTATGCGCTACCGATCAGTCACGGTGGGTTGCCATCTTGATCTCTTTCGTCAACGGCTTCCACACGGCCCTGCCGCACGTCCGCGCCACCTCGACCGCCTCGAACTCCGGCTGCACCGCGATGGACAGCGCCGGCTCCCCTGTCGGTGACTTCACGGAGCCGCGTCGATGAAGCTCCCCGCGCTCTCGCCGTCCCTCGGCCGCGGGGTAGCTTCTTGACCCTCACACCGTGTCAGGCGGTCGGCTTGGAGACATCATGTTCACCATCGGAGACTTCGCCCGGCACGGCCGCGTCTCGGTCCGGATGCTGCGTCACTACGACGCGACCGGCCTGCTGCGCCCGGCTCACGTCGACCCTGCCAGCGGCTATCGCCACTACACCGCCGGTCAACTCGCCCGCCTCAACCGGATCATCGCGCTCAAGGACCTCGGATTCACCCTCCAGCAGGTCCGGGGCATCGTGGACGAGAAGGTCGGCGTCGAGGAACTGCGCGGCATGCTGCGGTTGCGGCGGGCCGAACTGGAGGCCGCCATGGCTGCCGCAGGAGCACGGTTGGTCCACGTCGAGGCGAGGCTCCGAGCGATCGAGAGCGAGGGGCACATGCCCACGAACGACGTTGTCATCAAGAGCGTTCCCACCGTCCGGGTGGCGGAGCTGACCGCGACCGCCGCGAGTTTCGAGCCCGAGGACATCGGGCCGGTCGTCGGGCCGCTCTACGAAGAGCTGTTCCGGTACCTGGGCTCGGCGGGCATAGCCGTCACGGGCCCCGGTGTCGCCTACTACGAGGACGCCCCGGAGGGCGGCGGCAGAATCAGCATCCACGCCGCCGTTCAGGTCTCCGCTCCTCTCCAGGACGGCGCCTTCCGCGTCCTGGACCTGCCATCCCTCGACCAGGCCGCGACCATCGTGCACCACGGTTCGATGGACGCCGTGCTCCCCACCGCGCAGACCCTCGCCCGCTGGATCGACGCCAACGGCTACCGGTCGACCGCATACCCCCGCGAGGTCAACCTCGAGTGCCCGGACAACCGTGACGACTGGGTGACGGAGTTGCAGGCACCGGTGAACCCGTGCTGACCAATCGCGCCGAGTCCGAGCGTTCGGCACCTTCGGGCATCGGGAGAGTGTCGTGGCCTCCCGATGCCCGGCCCCGGCCGGGTCGGCGATGCATCCGGCCAGGCGATGTCGTCGATCATCCTGCCGAGTTCCGCCGACGCGCCGAGCTCAAGACTGTCGGGGCCGCACCGGCGGGGTGCCGGTGCCTCGTGCCGCGAACTCCAGCAGCAGCTGCGCGGTCCTCTCGGACGCCTCCCACAGGGGTATGTGCCCCACGTCCGGCAGGAGTTCGACCCGCGCGCCCGGCACCGTCTCGTACCGGCGCGCCGAGGCCGGATCCCAGCGGGGATCGGCGGCGCCGAAGACCACCAGCACGGGAACCCCGAGGGAGGCGAGACGCTCGGGCACGCTCCGCTCGGCGACGTACGCGGTGTTCTCGCGCATCACGGCCCTGAAGGCGCCGTACGTGGTGCCTCGCAGCTCGGCGACCACACCGTCCGGGATGTCCACGGGGCGGGCGGCCGTCGCGTTGATCCCCTTGCGGATCATGGCGTCCGAACGTCGCGACCACAGGAGCGGCCCGAACGGCGGGCCCAGCAGGACCCGTAGGACGACCGGTTGCGGAAGCAGCGCGTCGAGACTCGGTCCGGTGCTGATCAGTGCGAGCGAGCCCACCAGGTCGGGGCGCTGCTCCGCGAGCGCGGTGGCCGCGTAACCGCCGCTGGAGTGCCCGACCACGGTGACGGAGCCCAGTTGGAGGTCGTCGAGCAGCGCCGCGATCCTGCCCGCCTGTACGGGGACCCGGTAGGACGTCGCGGACGGGGACCGGCCGCATCCGGGGAGGTCGACCCGGATGACGTGGTGGTGGGCGGCGAGCGCCGGGACCAAGGGGCGCCACGAGGCGCTTGCGGCCCCCGATCCGTGGATGAGCAACACCGGCGGCGCCTGCCGCGGGCCGTCGCGGATCACGTGCATGCCGTGTGAACTGTGCTCGACGTCGTACTCACTCATGCGGCGATGATGAGTGGGCCACCGGCCGTCGGTCTTGTACAAAAGTCATCGCCCAGCCGCGGCGAGGGCGTGGAGCAGGATTGAGCGTCCCCGTGTGCGGGGGTGCGCCGAGGGGTGTCGGTCCGGTCCGGTCGTGCCGCCCTGCGGGCAGTGGGTCAGAGGATCTCGGTTGTGTTCGCCGGTTCTTGGATGCCTCGGCGTGCGAGGTGCAGCAGGCGGCGGCCCTGGTCGGCGCCGCCTCCCGCGATGCACAGGCCCGCGGCTACCGCGAGCAGGTCGTCCGTGGTGAGATCTCGACGCACCGAGCCGTTGGCTTGAGCTCGGACCGGGAGCGGTTTCGCGGTGGCGGAGACTGTCGTGCCGGCGGTCGAACAGGTCGGTCCGCCGTTCGGTGGAACCGTGGGTGGCGGCCATCGCCAGGGGCCGCTTGTCCGCGATCGGCGGCCGTCATGAGGTGTAGTCCGCGTTGACGCGGATGTAGCCCTCGGAGAGGTCGCAGCCGTAGACGGTGGCGGTGGCGTCACCGAGGCCGAGGGTGATGGTGATGTCGACCTCGTCCCGCCCCATGATGTCGACGAGTTGGTCGAGGGTGTCCGGTTCGGGCTCCCTGGGGTAGACCTCGATCGCGCCGAACCGCACGGTCACCTTGTTCGGGTCGATGTCCGTGTCGTCGGTGTTCTTGCCGATGGCCATGACGACCCTGCCCCAGTTCGGGTCGGCTCCGTGGACCGCGGTCTTGACCAGGGGCGAGTTCACCACGGTCTTCGCGACGCGCTTGGCCTGCTCGTAGTCCCCGGCCCGGCCGACGGTGACGCGCAGAAGCTTGGTCGCGCCTTCGCCGTCGCCCGCCAGTTGCGTGGTCAGGTCCAGACACAGGTCGGCGAGTGCGAGGGAGAACGCCGCGAAGTCGACCGGGCCGGCCGCGCCGTTGGCGATCACGGCCACGGTGTCGGAGGTGGAGGTGTCGGTGTCCACGCTCAGACAGTTGAAGGTCTTCTCCACGACACCGCGAAGCGCGGTGTCCAGATCGGCCGGGGAAAGGGCCGCGTCGGTGAACAGGTAGGCGAGCATGGTGGCCATGTCGGGTTCCAGCATGCCGACGCCCTTGGCCACACCGACGATGCGGGCCGGACCGACGGTCCGTACGGCCGTCTTCGGCCGCGTGTCGGTGGTCATCATCGCGCGAGCCACCTCCAGCGGTCCCGCCTCGAAGGCCGCCGGACCGCGCTGCGCGGTCTCGTCGAGGTGGGTGCGGATGGTGTCCATCGGCAGCGGGCGTCCGATGACCCCGGTGGAGCCGATGAGCACTTCGTTCTCCGGGATGTCGAGAATCCCGGCGACCCGATGGACGACCTCGGCGGCGTTCTCCTCGCCCTGGCGCCCGGTGGCGACGTTGGCGTTCTTCGCCAACGTGCAGAGAGCCCGGAGGTGTTGCCCGGCGGCGTGCGCGCGGCTGAGCAGCACGGCCGGCCCCGCGAAGCGACTGCGAGTGAACATCGCCGCGCTGACGGCCGGCCGGTCCGACGCCACGATCGAGATGTCGTCCCCCCGATCGCGCAGCCCGCCATGACCGGCGTACGCCCGGAAGCCGGTGGGCCACGTCAACGCCGCGCCCTCCTCATGCGTTGCATGAATATGTGTCATGAGGCATATGTTTGCATCTTGATCGTCGCTGCGTCCAGGGTTTTCGCGCCCTGCCGGCCGGTCACCGGAACCCGCGCGCCGAGCCGACCACGCGACCGTGCAGGGCCTCGTCCCGCGCGCCCCACCCCCAGGTCGGCGTCTGCGCGAAGGCGTTCTTCCGGTCGACGCCCTCGGCCCACCGGCGGAAGCAAGGCGCGTGCGGGTGATGGTGACCCCGACCGATCCGACAGCGGCCCGGGCGGCGGCTCGATCACCGTCGGGCCGCTCTCGCGCAGGTCCAGGATCCCGCCGGAGTACGGCGTGTCGGAGTCGAGTGACGGCACGGCCCGTCGAAGCCTTGGTGCGGGTGACGACCGTCTCGGGTGGTTCCCCGCCACCCGCGCGACTCACGCTGGTCCCCGAGGCCACCCATCCCAACGGGCCCCATTGCGGAAGCGATTACGTGGCCCGGATCAGGGTCGCGGAGGACGGCACCGCCACACAGGTCCGACGATCCGACGGCGCGACGCACGGCCGGGGTCGCCCCGGGCCGGGCGCGTTCGCGTACCGTCGGCCATGGTTACGACGGTTGGGACCGTGCAGGGGGATGCGATGGGGCTGCTCGAGGACTTCCGCAAGGCGTATGACGGGGCGCTGTTCGCCGTGGAGTGGGCGGAGCGCGGCGATCGGCTCGGCGTCGGGATCGACGCGGTGCTGAAGCCGTGGGTGCGCGAGCGCATCGCGTGCTGGGAGCACAGCATGATGTGGTGTGACAGCGACAGCGACGTCGTACACGCCGTCGACGGGCTCACCGCGATCGCACCGCTGTACGCCGAGCTGCGCCGCGAACTGGCCGCGGACGGGCTCGGGTTGCACCGGCCCGAGGCGCCGTGGCGTGCGATCGGCCGCATCCGCAGCGAACTGCCCGGCGCGGAAAGGCCCGTGGCGATACGGGCTCGCTCGCGCGTCCACCACCGACACGAGCACTACATCCTGTGTCGCGACGAGCCGGATCCGACGTCGGCCGGTCCCCGGACGTGGGAGTTTCGGGTGCTGAGCGCGCACCCCGGGGAGGCGGACGAGGCGCGGGCGTTCCCGCTCACGGTGCGGCCGGCGACGCGCGACCGGCGCGGCACCGTGCGCGTTCCCGACGAACTCGCTTACGACGGCGTCCGGTACGAGGAGATGTGGTTCGCCTTCGCGGCCACCGGACGGGACCTGCGCGCGGCGCCTGCGGGCGAGGCATGACGGGCCGACGCCCGGTTGGTTGGGAAATCCGGTTCGGTGCCGTCCGGCGACATCGTTACGGGGTTGCCTCGGGTGCGATGGTCGGATCGGGTCGGGGGAGCGTGTCCCGCTGTGGTGCCGTCCAGTTGCCGAGGAGTGGGAGGGAAGGGGCGGTTTCGGAGCCGGGGTCGACGTTGTAGACCCACAGGGTCTGGTCGCTTTCGCCGGGCGCGGGGAAGGACTCGTAGGAGAAGTGGAGGTCTCCGACGAGGGGGCGGTGGTAGGACTTGGCGCCGTGGGTGCGGCGCCGGACGCGGTGGCCGTTCCACCAAATGAAGAACTCGCCTGATTTCAGGGCGAGTTCGCCGACGAGGTCGGCAAATCGGCTCGCAGGGGCCGGGACAGGTGCGTGACGTACGCCTTCGTACCGGAGTAGACCGCGAAGGTCGGGAAGATGTTGCGCCGCGATCGACGAGATGTTGGAGCACGTGCCCGCCTTCATTCTCGGCCGCCGCACCGACGTCCTGGCCTCCAAGCCCACCGGGCAGGCCGGCTGACTGGTGCGACGCCGCAGGCCGCCGCCCTCGCACGAGGGCGGCGGTCCTCGGCTCGGGCCGGTGATCCGGGCCGCGACGTCGACGGAGTGGCGGCGCCGTACGGCGCAGGCCGGTTCGTACGGGAGTGCCCATCCCTTCTCCGCCCGGGGCCGCACCGCGGTGCTCGTCCGGCGTACACCGCAAGTGGTGCCGTCGAAGGGGGAGTTGGGTGTGCGAATGGCGCTCGGTCAGGTCGGCGTGGGTGCGGCGGTGTCGTCTTGGTGGGCTGTGGGCCGGCGAGGGGGTTGGGCGAGGAGGCCGTCGATGATCACGCGAAGTTTCCATGCGGCCCTGGCGTTCGGGTCGCCGCCGGTGAGCCTGGGCGCCAGGGCTCGCAGCGTGGGATAACGCTCGGCGGGCAATGCCCGGAAGGTGGCGTCGAGTCGGGTGGTGAACGTCTCGGGCCCGGTCGAGTCGGCGTCGGACGAGGGTTGTGTGGGGGCCCGCCGGGGTTGTGGGTCGCCGGCGTGCTCCAGGGCGGTCGAGTAGATGTACTGGCCGAGCAGGTCGATGGCCCAGGAGCAGGCGTCGTCGTCGAGTCCGCCCGCGCGGAGCAGGCGCGCCGTCTCCTCGGTCAGGCGCAGGCCGTGCGGCCCGGGGAGGGCGTCCCGCAGGCCGACGGAGGCGATGTCGTTGTGGCCGGCCAGGGCGGCGACGATGCGCCCGACTAGCAGTTCGAGGCGGGTAGGCCAGTCCCCGGCGCCCTCGTCGGGCACGACCACGTCGGCCACCGCGTGGTCGAGGACGAGCGCCATCAACTCCTGCCGATCGCGGACATAGACGTAGAGCGAGGCGGGGCCGGTCTCGAGGGCCTGGGCAACGCGCCGCAGGCTCACCGCTTCGCAAGGCACCAGCCGCTCGCCGGTCCTGGTGCCGAGCCTGCTGCGCAAACCCGCGTTCGTCGGCGGCCTCGCGGTCACCGCCGCGTTCTTCAGCGGCCTCGGCGGACTGCTGCTCGTCCTCTCCCTCCACCTCCAACTCGATCTCGGTCGGTCCGCGTGGGAGACCGCGCTCTCCCTGTCTCCGCTCGCCGTGGGCATCGGGCTCGCCTCACTCGTCGCCCCGGCGGCGGCCGTCCGGCTCGGCCGCTCGCTCCTGCACGTGGGGCTGGGGGTCGAGGCGCTCGGCACGCTCGGCCTGGCCGCGGTGGCCGCGTCGGGATCTCCGGCCTGGGCGCTGTCGATACCCACCCTGGTCGTGGGTTCGGGCGTGGGACTGGTGTCGGGCACCTTGGTCCAATCGATCCTGGCGGCAGCCGAACCCGCCGAGACGGGCAGTG
Source organism: Embleya sp. NPDC025285 (assembly GCF_055558835.1). Taxonomy (NCBI): domain Bacteria; kingdom Bacillati; phylum Actinomycetota; class Actinomycetes; order Kitasatosporales; family Streptomycetaceae; genus Embleya; species Embleya sp. NPDC025285. Next base: position 36,774 of record NZ_JBVHLU010000012.1, on the reverse strand, counting down.
CGTCGGGCGCCCTCAACGCACTCCAACAACTCTCCACGGCCCTGGGCGTCGCGGTGCTGGGCACCGTGTACTTCGCCGCCCACGACCCCGGTGCGCCCGACCCGGGAGCGGACGGCCTGGTCATCGCGAACGTCGTGCGGGCCGACGGGCGCGACGCCGCCGGCGTACGCTCGACGACATGCGGTTGATGGAAACGATCGTCCGCCGAAGTGCCGTCGACTGGACCTTCGTTCGCCCCGCCCGGTTGCAGGACGAACCCCCCACCGGCAACTACCGCGTCCTCGACGCGAGCAACCCCAAGGGCGGCCGGAAGGTGACGCGCACCGACCTCGCCCGCTTCATCGCCCGCGAACTCGACGAGCACCGCTGGTCCCGCGCTGCCCCGACCCTCGCCGAATGATCCGCGAGGCTTGGGTGCTCCGGCCGACTGTCCGCTGAACGTTCGACCGCCATCCGGCCGTGCACACGCGGTTGCGCCGAACCAACGGGAGGAGACGACGGCCGAGGCCGAGGTGCCGATGCGCGGCGGCGACGTCGTCCCAGTCAGGCTCGGCGGCGCAGAGGAACCGCTGCTCGCAGGCGTCGGCGACGAACCTCCGGGTGCCCCGGTCGGCGGGCGGGACCGGCACCTTGGCGTGTCGAGCGGCCGCCGCGGGACCAGAGCCTGGCGTTGTTCGACGCCCTGGCCTCGGCCGAGAAGACGCTGCACGCCAACCCCGGCAGGCACGGGAATGTGCCGTCGTTCGAAGTAGACAGCTCGCCGAGGTTCTTCGCCCGGCATCTGAGCTGACACGAGATCGCAGTACCCGGTGCGCCGGCCGGAGCCCGTTCCGGTCGGCGTTCCCGGACTGGCGGCACCCCGGACGCCTGCTGTGGCACGGACTGGTCACCGCCGCGGCCGACGGTGCGCAGTCGCGTGCGCGGCGGAAACGGTGAACGACGTCGTCCGGCGCATCCCGTCGCACTCGGCCGAACCGGCCCGCGCCGGAACCGGGTTCCACGCCGCGCCGGTCGTCGCGCCGTCGAACACCGGTACTTCTCGGCGGCGCCGGTGCCGCGACCTACGCGTTCGCGCAGGACGACACGGAGGCGTCCGAAGTGGAGGCGTCGGACGGCGAGGTGTCGGACGATGCGGCGTCGGACGCAGGAGCCTCCGGCGTACGGGTACCAGATGCCGATTCGAGGCGCAGCATCGCCGCCTCGTCCGCCGTGCCCGGCTCGGCGTTGTAGACGACCATCCGCAGTCCGCCGGTGCGCGACAACTGCATCACTTCGAAGGTCAAGGTCATGACGCCGACCTTGGGATGATCGAACGTCTTGCGGCCACCGCCGCGCTCGAAGACCTCGTAGCGTTCCCAAAGCCGTGCGAAATCCGTCGACTTGAGCAGGAGCTCGCCGACCAGGGCGGCGAGTTGCGGCGAGTCGGGGTCGGCGCCGGCCACCGCGCGCAAGTGCGCGACGGACGCCGCGACGGTCTCCTCCCACGGCTGGTACAGCGTTCGGCCGGTGGGGTGCAGGAAAAGGTAGCGCGTGATGTTGCGCTGCTCCGGGGGGAGGTCCCACAGTCCGGGGGTGAGGCGCCGCCCGGGCGGATTCGCGGCCAACACGTAGTTGAACCGGTTGACGACGTACGCCGGGAGCGGGCGCACCGCCTCCAGCACGCGCAGTACCGAATCACGCACCGTGCGGTCCGTGGCCCCCGGGATATCGGAGGCCCGGCCCGCCGCGAGGTCGGCCAGTTCGTGGAGGCGCGCGTGCGCGTCGCCGCACAACCCGAGGGCGCGGGCCACGGCGTCGATGACGGCCGGCGACGGGTTGCTCTCGCGCCCACGTTCGAGCCGTGTGTAGTAGTCGACGCTCACGCCGGACAGCGTCGCCAACTCCTCACGGCGCAGCCCGGGGGTGCGCCGCAGCCCATTGCCCGCGGGCAGCCCGACATCCTGGGGGCGCACGAGTGCACGCCTCGCCCGCAAGTACCTGCCCAGCTCGGTGACCTCAGCCATCGAACCATTGTCTCAGGTGGCGTTCGGAGGTGGGGGGCCGTGTCACACCCCGGAACGCCCCGCCCCGGTGAAACGCGTCCTGCCACGGTTCGCCCGGGGCCGGGAGAGTTGTGCTCGTTGCGGGCGGCCCGTCTTCGGGGATCCCAGGGGGTGCGCGACACCGGGCCGCGGACCCGGAGGCCGGACCGCCCGCACGATCCAGTCCCACGGCACCACCGACGGAGGCCCCGCGCATGTCGACCAGCACGCTCACCGACACCGGTGACCAGCACACCCGCGCCGAGCCGACGGCCGACCCGTCCGCCGCGAGGTCCGCCCGCGCCTCGTCCGACGTCGGCGCGGAGCAGCGACCGTCGCCATTCGCGTTGGTCGCCGCGCTGCTCGGATTCACCGTGATCTCGATCGACGTGTCCGCGGTGAACATCGCGCTGCCGTCGATTCGCTCGTCACTGCACAGCGGGATGACCGGCCTGCAATGGGTCGTCGACGCGTACACGCTCATGCTCGCGGCCCTGATGTTGTCGGCGGGCGCGCTCGCCGACCGGACCGGTGCGCGACGTGCCTACGCCTGGGGCGTGACGCTGTTCACCCTGGCGTCGCTCGCCTGCGCGCTGGCTCCCGGAATCGGCACGCTCATCGGGGCGCGCGTCGCGCAGGGCGCCGCGGCGGCGATCGTGATTCCGGCATCGCTCGCGTTGATCCGGCAAACCTATGACGAGCCCCGGCAACGGGCCCGCGCGATCGCGTTGTGGACCGTGGGCGGCTCGGTGGATGGCCGCCGGCCCGGTGCTGGGCGGGGTGCTGACGGAAGGTCCGGGCTGGCGGGCGGTGTTCCTGCTCAACCTGCCGATCGGGGTGCTGATTCTGGTCCTGCTGACTCGCATCGCGCCGTCCCCGAAGCGGCCGGCGCCGCTCGACCTGATGGGCCAGGCGACCGCGATAGTGGCGCTGGCGGGGGTCGCGTACGCGGTCATCGAGGGCGGCCACGCGGGCTGGACACAGCCGGGAGTGCTCAGTGCCCTGGCGATCGCGGTCGCGGGCGGTGTGGGCTTCCACCTCGCCGAGCGGCGGCACCGCGCGCCGATGGTCCCGCTGGAGATGCTGCGGCAGCGTTTGGTGGTCATCCCACTCACCGTCGGTTTCGTGATCAACGCGGCGTTCTACGGCGGGATCTTCCTGCTCGGCCTGTACTACCAGGAGCTGCGCGGCATGTCGGGCACCGAGGCCGGCCTGATGTTCGTACCGATGGCGGCGGTCATCACCTCCACCAACCTGGTGTCGCCGCGCCTGGCGGAACGCATCGGGCGGCGGCCGGTCATCGCGGCCGGGCAGCTCATCATGGCGGGCGCGATGCTGGCCATGCTGCCGCTCGACGCGCACACGCCGATCTGGCTCGTGATCGTCCTGCTGGTTCCGATGGGCATCGGCGGTGCCCTCTCCGTCCCGGCGTTCACCGCCCAACTCATGGACAGCGTGCCCGGCGAGCGTGTCGGAGCGGCGTCCGGGCTGCTGAACGCGCTGCGGCAGACCGGCGGCGCGCTGGCGGTGGCCCTGTTCGGGTCGCTGGCCACAAGGTCCGACGGCAGCGGCTTCTCGTTGTCCGGCATGCGTACGGGCGTGCTGGCCGAGGCGGTGCTCCTGGCCGTGACCGCGGCCGTGGCGTGGTGGCTGCTGCCACGCGACACGAAGCGCTGAGCGTGACCGGGTCCGCGTCGGCGCCCCGACCGGGGCCATCGGATCGTGGTCGACCTCGGCCGGATCCGGTTCCGCGACTGCTCCGGGTTGAAGCTGCCGTTGCGTGCCGGGACCCGCGTTCGACATCGCGGTGTCTGTTTCCCGGTGACCGGAGTCGACGCACCGATCGTCAGGGAACTGTTCGCCCTGGCCGGTGGCATCGCCCCTGCCGGCGAAGGCGAACACCACCGAGCACCCGCCGGCCGACCCTGACCTGCCCGCGCCTGCGAAGTCTTGGTGCTGATCCGAAGTCTTCGTCCTGAAGGGAGGCTTCGGATCGGGAGGCGCCAGGAACCATGGACGGTGTTGTTGATCATTTCGAGAGGCACTGGGCCTCATGCCCGGGGTGGAATCGGGCATGAGCCGGGAGAAACGTGCCGATCATGCGCAAAAGAGGAGGCCGAGGATGAGCTGGACGCCGGTCGAGGAGTTCGAGACGCCCGAGGGGGTGGTGCGGTGGAGGGTTCTCGGCAGCGGGGACCCGGTCGTGTTGGTGCACGGCACCCCGTACTCCTCCGTTCTGTGGCGGGACATCGCTCCGGCGCTCGCGCGTACCCGCGCGGTCTATGTCTTCGACCATCTCGGCTTCGGCCGGTCGGACCAGCGCGAGGGCCAGGACCTCAGCCTGGCGGCTCACGCGAGGAACTTCGCCCGGCTTCTCGACCACTGGGAGCTGTCCCGTCCCAGCGTCGTCGCCCACGACATCGGCGGGGCGGTGGCACTGCGGACGTTGCTGCTGGAGGAGAGGGACTACCGGGACCTGACCCTCTTCGACGCGGTGACCGGCGGTGAATGGGAGCGAGGGCTCTTCCGGCTCATCCTCGAGCACGCGGACGTCTTCCGCGAGCTTCCGGACTACGCTCACGAAGCGCTCGTCGCCGCCCACATGCGGCACGCCACACACGTCGGCTTCCGACCGGGAGTCCTCGACGCGTTTCTCGCACCGTGGCGGGGGGCCGCGGGGCAGGCCGCGTTCTACCGCCAGTACAGCCAGATCAGGCAGGCGGACACCGCGGCGTACGAAGACCTGCTGGGCGGGATCTCGCTTCCCGTGCGCATCATCTGGGGCCGCGAGGACCGCATCCTTCCTCCGGAGTACGCCGAGTGGCTGCACGCGCGCATCCCGCACGCCGAGCTGCACTGGATCGAGGAGGCGGGCCACCTCCTCCAGGAAGACGCAGCCGGGCAACTGTCGGCCCTCCTGACGGCAGGCTTCCCCTCGGACGGGTGAGGAGGGGCCGGGCGTCGCTCCCGAGCGGGCCCGGCGCCCCGTCCTGGCGCCGGTGGCCGGTGTGCGAAGCACACCCGCGGGGTTCCGGGTGGCGGCCCACGACTCGCAAGCAGTCGGGAGACGGTGACCGTGCGGCGCGCGGGACCCGCGAGCGGACGGCGGCCCGTACCTCGTCACCGAGCACCCACGAAACCTGCCGTGCCATCGGTGACACGACCCGTTGGACGAGCACGGCTCCGCCGGAGAATCCGCGGCCTGCCGGGGGCCGTGGACAATCGCCTCCACCAGGGCGCTCCGGGGCGCGGGCGTGTTCGGTCGGCCGGAGGTTCCCGGGTTCGCGGCCCGGTAGGGGGCGCTGCACCGCGTTCGGCCGCGCGTCGGGCGGCGCGCCCACGCGTTCGATGGGATCCGAGACGGACCGACAGGGGCATCCGCTGTCGCCCGCCGATGACACGGGGGCGTCGGAGTCTGCCGCGCGCCGGCTGCTTCGCCGTGTACCCCGACTTCGAACATCGGGAGTCGGCGGCGCCGGGTGCCACAGCGACACCGGCTTCACGCCCCACCGCCCCGACAAACGCTGCTCGCGAAGGTCTTGTATCCATGTATTGATGCATGCAAAGGTGACGCCATGTCAGACGAATGGGCCGTGCGCCGGATCGAAGCGTTCGTCGGCCAGGTGGCCGACATGGCGCGGCTGCCGGGCTACCGCAACCGGCTGCTGGCGGTCGCCGGCGTCGAGTTGCACCCGTCCGGCCTGTCGATCCTGTCCGTCCTCGAACGCGAAGGCCCCCTCGGCGTCAGCGAACTGGGGGTACGCCTCGGCGTCGACCAGTCCACGGCCAGCCGCCAGGTCCGGCCGCTCGAGGTCGCCGGACTGGTCGCGCGTGATCCGGACCCCGACGACCGCAGGGCCAGCCTGGTCCGCGTCACCGAGGCAGGTCTGCTCCTGCGCGCCCGGGTGCGCGGCACATGGCTCGCCGACATCGCCTGGGCGGTCCGCGACTGGGACCCCGCCGAACGCGAGCAATTGGGTGAGCTCCTCGAGCGGTTCGCCGCACGCTGGCGCGATGCCGCCGCCCGGGCCGGCCTCGACGCCGCACCCCGCACCGACTCCGAACCGACCGACGAACAGGTGACCTCGTGACCGACCGATTCGACCTCACCGGCCGCGTGGCCATCGTGACCGGCGGCAGCCGCGGCATCGGCCGCGCCATCGCCCATGCCTACGCCCGCGCCGGTGCCGCGGTCGTGATCGCCAGCCGCAAGGCCGACGCCTGCAAGGCCGTGGCCGAGGAGATCGAGGCGGCCGGCGGGCAGGCCCTCGCCGTCGCCACCCACCTGGGCGAACTCGACCAGCTGGAGGCCCTCGTCGACGCCACCGTGGCGCGCTTCGGGCGCCTCGACATCGTCGTCAACAACGCCGCCAACGAACTCGCCCAGCCCGTTGGGCACATCACCCCCGAAGCCTGGGACAAGTCGTTCGCGGTCAACCTGCGCGGCCCGGTCTTCCTGGTCCAGTACGCGCTCCCGCACCTGATCGCCAGTGGCCGCGCGTCGGTCGTCAACGTGGTGAGCGCAGCCGTGTTCACGCGCGCCGAAGGCAAGGGCCTGTACGCGGCGGGCAAGTCCGCGCTGGTGGCCTTCACCCGCACGATGGCCGGTGAACTCGCCGTCCACAACATCCGCGTCAACGCGATGGCGCCCGGCACCGTCAAGACCGACATGGTCCTCAAGACGACACCCGACATGCAGGAACGCATGACCAAAGCGGCCCCGCTCAAGCGCATGGCCGACCCCGAGGAGATGACCGGCCTGGCACTGCTGCTCGCCTCCGACGCGGGCAGCTTCATGACCGGCCAGATCGTCAGCATCGACGGCGGCCTCACGGTCCACTGAGCCGTCGCGCCACCCGGCGCAACCGCACACCGACCCACCGGCAGGCCCGCCGACAAAGGAAGAGACGGTATGACCTTCGAGAACCGCGTCGCGGTGGTCACCGGCGCCGGAGGTGGGCTCGGCCGCGGCTACGCCCTGGAACTCGCCCGACTCGGCGCCCGCGTCCTGGTCAACGACCTCGGCGGCGGCAGCCACGGCGAGCCGCCCGCCGACGATCCGGCCGGGGCGGGCGAACTCGGCGCGGCCGAGCAGGTGGTCGCCGAGATCCGCGCGGCGGGCGGCACAGCGCGCGCGGACACGCGCGACATCAGCACCGACGCGGCGGGCGTCATCGGTGCCGCGGTCGAGACCTGGGGTCGCGTCGACATCCTGGTCAACAACGCGGGCATCTCCGGCGGTGGGGAGATCGACGCCATCCTTGACGCCGAGTTCCGCCGCATGGTCGACGTGCACTACTGGGGCACCGTCGAGATGATCCGCGCCGCGTGGCCGGTCATGCGGGCGCAGAGGTACGGACGCGTCATCAACTCGTCCTCCACATCGGTGCTGGGCATCCCCCACACCAGCCACTACATCTCGGCCAAGGCCGGCGTCCTCGGTCTGACCCGAGCCCTCGCGCAGGACGGCGCGGCCCATGGGATCAAGGTCAACGCGATCATGCCGACCGCGTACACCCGGCTGACCGCCGAGATCCCCGACGACGGACTGCGGGCCCTCCTCGAACATTTCTTCAAGGCCGAATACGTCGCGCCGTTCGTCGCGGTGCTCGCGGACGAGAACGCCCCGTGCACCGGCGAGACGTTCAGCGTGGGCGCGGGCCGCGCCGCGCGGGTCTTCCTGGGAGTGGCGCCGGGCTACCTCTCCGCCGATCCCGGCGGCGCGACTCCGGGCGAATACCTCGCCAACTTCGACCGGATCCTCGCGACCGAGGGCCACATCGTGGCGACCAGCGCCATGGACGAAGTGGTGCTCTCCGCCAAAATGCTCGGCATCGACGCGGGCACCCCGACCGTCGGCACGTAAAGCCGGGCTCCGGCCTTCCCGATCCCAGGCTCGGTGGCGGGGTCGCCGGCCCGTGGGCGCTTGGCGGACTCCCGAATGGCCCAACCGTGTTTTTGCTCAAAGGTGGGTCGTACGCGAAATTGGTCGCGCCACACCACCTCGCGTTCCCGCCGACGCGTCGGCCGGCACGTCGATCGCGGGAGCGCACACCTCGCGGGCCGCGCGATCGCCCGGCGATCGCTTCGAAGGGACCGCCATGCGCCACCTCGAGCACACCGTCACCATCGGCGCCCCGATCACGGACGTGTGGAAAGTCCTGCTGGACGTGGAGGGATGGGTCCGCCTGTTCCCCTCGACCAGTGCCGCGCGGGTCACCGAGAGTTCGCCCACGCATCAGATCGTCGCCCTCACCGGGGACATCGGCGGCCGCAGCCAGTCGTGGGTCTCGCGGCGCGACATCGACGAAGTGGGCCGCGTCATCAACTACCGCCAGGTGGAGACCGCGCCCATGATGAAGCGGATGGCCGGGCAATGGCGGGCGGTGTCCACGTCGGACACCACGACGGAGCTCACCATCACCCACGACTTCGAACCGGCCGCCCCAGCAGCGCCGGTCGCCGAACTTTCCGCGGCCCGAGACCTCGGCGGTCTGCTGAACCGGGCGCTGGACCAGCTGGCCCCCGCCCATTTGGTGGCGATCAAGGCCGAGGCCGAGCGGGTCCACGCGGGAGCCCGAGCCCGCACGTCCTGATCGCGGGGGAACATGTCGCCGCGCCGGGACGGCGCCGGCCGCCCCGGCAGCGCGCACCGACCCAAGCCGCTACGTGCTCATCGGGCGAGGAACCGTCACCGATGTCGATGTGGCGTCGGCCCCGCTCCGGTTCGTGTGTTCGCGGGGGAGAGGCCGTACTCGAAACGCAGGGAGCGTTGGTGAAAGAGCGGTTCACCGCCGAACGACCGTACCTGTGGGATCGCACGCGGCCGGCGAGCCACTGACACCGGCCCAGATCGAAGCCCTCGACGCCGTCGACGAAGTACTCGGCGACGAGAGCCTGTTCCTGCGCCTACCCCTACGCCGCGGAGACCTCCTCGTGCTGGACAACACCACCGTCCTGCACGGTCGCACCTCCTTCGTCGACCACCCCGACCCCCTCCGGCGCCGCTGCCTGGCCCGTTCCACCGCGATCAGGCCGACATCCCGATCGGCCTGACGTTCGACGCTCCCGAGGATGCCGAACTGCCGCCGGCGGGTGTCGTCTTCTCCCGCGATGCCCGCGCTGCGCGAGGACATGAACGCCGGCGGCACGACGGTGCGGATCGAACTGGAGCTGCGACAGCGGCGGGCGGAAACCTTCAGCGTGCTCACCGAGCCCCCGGACGCCACGGCCGCCAGACACGTGTTCGGCGCGCATGTGGACAGCGTTCCGCCATCTGCACCGCCGCCGGCCACGCCGCACTCCGAGCCGTCAGCCGCTGACCGGATCGGGCCGCCGGTGTCCGGTGCGTCGCGGCGTGCGGGGGAGGCACGGCCGTCGAGTGCGGCTGTGGCAAGCCGGTAGACTCGACGGCCGTGGCGGACACCCAGTACGAAGACCTGTTGCGGTTGGTGCTCACCTCCGGGACGGCCAAAGCCGACCGGACGGGCACCGGGACTCGAAGTGTCTTCGGGCACCAACTACGCTACGACCTCTCGCGGGGGTTCCCGCTGGTCACCACCAAAAAGGTGCATCTCAGGTCCATCGTGTACGAGCTCCTGTGGTTCCTGCGCGGCGACTCCAACGTCGGCTGGCTGCGTGAGCACGGGGTCACCATCTGGGACGAATGGGCCGACGTGAACGGCGACCTCGGTCCGGTGTACGGCGCACAGTGGCGCTCCTGGCCCACCCCGGACGGCAGGCACATCGACCAGATCAGCGATGTTCTCGACACTCTGCGCCGCGACCCGGACTCCCGCCGGATGATCGTCTCCGCCTGGAACGTCGCCGAGCTGACCAATATGGCACTCGCGCCGTGTCACGCCCTCTTCCAGTTCTACGTTGCCGACGGCAAGCTCTCCTGCCAGCTGTACCAGCGCAGCGCGGACATGTTCCTCGGTGTCCCTTTCAACATCGCCGGCTATGCCCTGCTCACGCACATGGTGGCGCAGCAGGCCGGCCTCGAACCCGGCGACTTCATCTGGACCGGCGGCGACTGCCACATCTACGACAACCACGTCGAGCAGGTGACCGAGCAGCTCTCCCGCACCCCGTTCGAGTTTCCCGAGTTGCGCCTGCGCCGAGCCGACTCGCTCTTCGACTACGCCTACGCCGATGTGGAGGTGCTCGACTACCGGCACCACCAGGCCATCAAAGCCCCGGTAGCGGTGTGAACGTCGGGCTCATCTGGGCGCAGACCCTCGACGGCGTCATCGGCGCGGACAACGCGATTCCGTGGCGACTACCCGAGGACTTGGCCCATTTCAAGGCAACCACCCTGGGCCATCCAGTGGTGATGGGGCGCAAGACGTGGGATTCGCTGCCTTCGCGATTCCGGCCGCTGCCCGGCAGGCGCAACATCGTGGTGACTCGCAATCCACGATGGGCGGCCGAAGGCGCGGAACGTGCCGGGTCCATCACCGAAGCTCTGGAACTCGCAGCCGAATCGTCGGAACCGGGCGTCCCTGGTGCCGCATGGGTGATCGGCGGCGGGGAGATCTATCGTGCCGCCTTGGCATACGCCACGATGCTTTCGGTGACCGAAGTCGAATCGACGGTGGACGGCGACACCTACGCCCCGACACCGGACCCGACGTGGACAGTTGCCGAGGACAAGGGCTGGCAGTGCTCGACGTCCGGGCTGCGCTACCGCATCCGCAGCTACACCCGGTGACCGTCGACTCGCCACCCTGACCCGCGCCGATTCTCCACCGCCGAATCCGATGGCCCGCCCGCCATATGAAGGCAAATCAGGGCGCTGATGCGATCGGGTCCGCTCCGTGGTTGCGCCCTCCCGTCGAGCCCTCCTACGGTCGTCGACGGCTATCCGGGAGATCGGAGGCTACCCGTCCCCTCCGACGGTCCATGTCACGGTATTCGCCCGCCCGTCAGCATCGGTTCGCCGAGCGGAGCCCCCCCGCCGGGGGCTGACGCTCCGCTCGGGCCTGCGCCGAGACCGCATCCGCAGCCGAGCAGCCGAGGGCGCCGACCGCCCGGACGGAAGCTCGGGGCATATCGCTTGTGCTGGGACGGTGTCGGCTTGGGGGTGGGAGTGGATCGACACCACCCTGTCCTTCGACACCGCCGACGAGGCCGCCGAACGGCTCCGCTCCCACCAGGCCCACGGAAAGATCATCCTCACCGTTCCCTGAGGCCGGCACCGCCCAAGCCGCCGCCCCACAGGTCGCACTGCCACAGAACCCCGCACGCGGCACCGCACCTGACCACAGTGCCGCGTGCGGGTTGTTGTGCGTTGTCCGAGGACCGGATTCTGCTGCGCACCCGCGCACTTCGGCCTTCGGCGGGCTCTCGCTCGGCAACGTCGACCTTCGCCGGCAGCCCCACCGGGAGAACCGCGAACAACTGCGAACACGCGCGGTTGGAGGGTGGGTCAGACGCTCGGGTGGGTGCGGCGGGAGCGGGCGAGGGAGAGGGCGCCCAGGGTGGTGCCGGTGAGACCCACGATCAGGGCCACGTAAGCGCCGCCCAGTCCGTTGCCGCTGCCGAGGCCGCCGTCGGCGGTGGCCGCGACCAGTCCGCCGAGGGCGAGGGCGGCGAGTCCTGCGGCCACGGCCACGGCACCGCCGCGGCCGTGGCCGATGCGGCCGGCGCGGGTGCGGCCGGTGGCGCGGGCCAGTGCCAGGGCGCCGACGGCTACGGCGGTCAGCCCCAGCAGCGCGGCGGTGATCGCTCCGACGCGCCCCGCGCCCATGTCGGTGACACCGGCGGCGGCGGGCTGGGCGGAGACGTAGGCGGCTGCCGGTGCGGCAAGCACGGATCCGACGGACATGGGTGCTCCTTCTATCTCTGACGACGTTCTCTGACGTCTGACGACCTCGTCTGGCGACCTCGTCTGACGACTGGGTACCGCCCGAGCTTGTCCGCTCGCCCCGCTTCCGGTCGTCCGCCGGGCGCGGACACTTCGCGCTGCCACCGGGGCCGCAGCCGACTACCGTGCACGCCGCAAACGCCGTGCCGCTACCGCGGCTGCGGTAGCGGGCCGCTCATCCGCGAGCGGGATCCGTCCGCCCGCCACGCCGGGCTAGGGTGCGCGCATGGGCACAGGACGGTTCGTTGTCGCGGCGGGGGTCAGGGACGGGGCGGTCGCCGTCGGTGTGGCGGGGGCGCTGCTGGCCACCGGGTTGTCCGCGGAGCGCTCCGCCGCTCCGCTCGACCTGCTCGGCTACGTGTTGCTGGTGGCCGGGGGCCTGGCTTTGGCCGCCGGGCGGCGGGCCCCGGTCGCGGTGCTGGCCGTCACCGGGCTGTGCGCGCTGGGTTATCAGGCGGCCGGGTTCGATGTGCCGGTCGTCGCCTACCTGTTCGCGGTGTACGCCGCGGTGCGGGCGGGGCACCGCACGGTCGCGGTGGCGGCGTCCGTAGTCCTGCTGGCCGTCCTCCCGCTCGCGGCGCTGGTGGATCTGCGCGAGGTGGGCGCGGCGTACGCGCAGGCCCGCGGCGCCTTGGAGATCGCCTGGCTGATCGCCGCCGGAGCCGCGGGTGAGGCGCTGCGGCAGGCCGAACGGCGCGCCGACGAGGCCGAGCGCACCCGGGAGGAGACCGCGCGGCGCCGCGCCGACGAGGAGCGGCTGCACATCGCGCGGGAGCTGCACGACTCGCTCACCCACCAGATCTCGGTGATCAAGGTGCAGGCCGAGGTCGCCGTCCACCTGGCCCGCAAGCGCGGCGAGGAGGTCCCACAGGCGCTGCTGGCCATCAGGGAGGCCGGCCGTGAGGCGAGTCGGGACCTGCGGTCCACCCTGGAGGCGCTGCGCGATGACGCGAAGGCCCCGCCGCCCGGGCTCGACCACGTCCCGGACCTGGTGGACCGGGCCCGCAGTCGCGGCCTGGACGCGACGCTGACGATCGAGGGCCGACGGCAGGTTGTGCCGGCAGCGGTTGAACGGACCGCGTACCGGATCGTCCAGGAGTCGCTGACCAACGTCGCCCGGCACGCCGCCGCCGCGTCCGCGTCGGTCCGCATCGACTACCGCCCCGACATCCTGGCCATCCGCGTCGACGACGACGGCGCCGCCACTCCGCACAGCCCCCCGCAACCCGGCGTCGGACTGCTCGGGATGCGCGAACGAGTCACCGCCCTGGGCGGCCGGTTGCGCGCCGAACCCCGCCGCGAGGGCGGCTTCACCGTCCAGGCCGAACTCCCGGTGGAGCGCACGCCGTGATCCGCGTCCTGCTGGTCGACGATCAGCCGCTGCTGCGCAGCGGATTCCGCGCGCTTTTGGACATCGAGGACGACATCGAGGTGGTGGCCGAGGCCGCCGACGGGCGGACGGGCCTGGAACTCGCCCGCCGGCACCTGCCCGACGTCGCGCTCGTCGACATCCGGATGCCGGTCCTCGACGGCATCGAGACGACGCGGCGCATCGCGGCGGACCCGGCGCTGGCCGGGGTGCACGTGGTCATCCTGACCAACTACGGCTTCGACGAATACGTGTTCGACGCGTTGCGCGCGGGCGCCGCGGGGTTCCTCGTCAAGGACATCGTGCCGGAGGACTTCCTGCACGCCGTACGGGTGGCCGCGCGCGGCGACGCCCTGCTCGCCCCCTCCATCACCCGCAAGCTGATCGACCGATACGTCGCCCAGCCGCGTCACCCCGGCGCCGTCACAGGCTTGGAGGAGCTGACGAACCGCGAACGCGAGGCGGTCGCCCTGGTTGCGCAGGGCCTGTCCAACGACGAGATCGCCGCCCGCATGGTGATCAGCCCGATGACCGCGAAGACCCACATCAACCGGGCCATGAGCAAGCTCCACGCCCGCGACCGCGCCCAACTCGTCGTCCTCGCCTACGAATCCGGTCTGGTCACCCCACGCACCCCCTAGCTCCGCCATCCGAGCGTCAGCCGCTGTCCGGCACCGACACGAGGACCCACTCCTCGGAGGCCGGCCTGGAAGAAGGCGCTGCTTTTCCGGCCTGTTCGCCGTCAACGGCGACGCGTGTCGGCTCGGCTCGGACACGACGCCATGAATTGCCTTGTGGCGGCCGCGACCCGGCACGAGGTTGCCGGCCTCGACCCGGCCGAGCCGTGTCGTGTCGGGCCGACTCGACCGTGTTTCGGAGAGCCTCGGCACCACCCTCTACGGCATCGACTGTGCGGCGTTGTCCCGGCGGCCGTCGACCACGGTGGGGCCGCACCGTCGCGGCGGGTGTCCTGCGCTGATCGGCCGCGTGAGGCTTGAGCAGCCCTGACCGGTGTGTCGGCCCGGAACCGGCCGTGCGGTCCGGGCTCTGCCGTGCCCGGCGTGGTCAGTGTCGGATCGCACGGCCGATGTCGGCCTTGGTGGGGCCCGAGAGTGTGCGGTGGCTGCGGGCGGTGGTCTTGGCCTGCTTGCCGGCGCCGACCTCGTCGACATCGACGACGACGACGTCCAGGATGTTGCCGGCGTCGTCGCGGAAATCGACGCTGAGCGTGTAGTCGGCGCTCTTGTCGGTCCCGTTGCTGACGGTCACCTCGGCCGTGGTCCGGTCCCCGTCGACAGCGGTCGGGCCGACGCTCGCGTCCGCCTTGGCGTCCACGCCGTCCTTGATCTCGTCCAGCTTGGACGCCGCGGACGCGCTCGCCGACGCGACGGCGTCCTTGGCTTCCTTGCCCGCGGATTCGAGCGCGGAGGCGATCGCGCTGGGCGTCGACGTGTCGCTGCCCCCGTCGTCGTCGTCACCGCAGGCCGCCGCGGTCAGGACCAGGACCGCGGCGATCGAAATCGCTCCCGCGGCACGCCCGCACCTGCTTGTCATGTTCGTCGCTCCTCGCGTGAAACCGCAGGACGAAAGCGCCCACGGACGAACACCCGAGTGTCCACCCGACGGAACAGGTAAACCCTCGCAAACCCGCCGGACCGGATCGGCGAGACGTGATCGGGAGTCGGGGACGAACCCGAAACTCGCCCTTCCCGACTGCCGCATCCGCGACCACCGGGAGAAGCCGTCCATGGGCATGGCGATAGGGGTTCCGCAGCGCGCGACATGAAGAGCGGGGAAGCCTCCACCGACGAGACGTGAGCGAGCTGCGCCGATACGCGGTCGCCCCCGTCCCCGTCGTCTGGCGGCCCTACCGTCCCTTCCGGGGGCATGGCCACGGCATCCCGCTGCTCCAGCCCCACTCGGTGCCGACGGTCGGACCCGTGACGGGCCCCGGGTCCCGGTCCATCAAGCGGGGCCTCTTCCACCTGCTCACCACGCGAGCGGACGACCAACTCTGGGAACTCGCAGTGCCGACCGTCGATATCGACCTGGTCCGCACAGCCCTGGACGCGGCGAATCACAGAGCTGATTGAACGGTTCGCAATCCGCGGCCTCGGGTCCAGCCGCCACCGCCCGGGGCGGCCGGCATTCGCGCGAAGAACGGCGTGTCATCGAGCGGCGCGACCAACGCCCGAAGTCGCATGCCGGCCGCGGCCGTTCCCTACGCAGGCGGCCCGCCGAAATCTCGTCGAGGTCACGACTCGGTCCGCCATGGAGCTTGGGCCGGAGCGGTGACCGGCGGCCGATGACGTTTCACCCGGCGCCGTCGGCGTGCTGCTTCGGGCGAGCGGACACACCGTGACGGTCGATGGCCGGCACGCCGACCACCTCTCGGATGGCAGCGCTTCGGCAGCCGAGGTCAGAGCTCGAAGGCCGCGCGGCGGGACTCGGGGACCAAGTCGGCATACTCCGGGTGCTTACGCATCCAACCACGGATGAAGGGGCAGTACGGGAGCACGGCGAGCCCGCGTTCACGCACCGCGTCGAGCGCCGCACGGGCGAGCGTCCCGCCGAGCCCCTGCCCTTCGAACCGGGGATCGATCTCCGTGTGAATGATGGCGATCTCCTCGTCGTGCAGGAAGTACTCGGTGAAGCCCGCGAGTTCGAGAGCGTCCTCACCCGCGAGAATCTCGTATCGCGACTTCTCGGGATTGTCGACGACCTTGGTCCCCATACGTACTCCTGTGCTCATGACCGATCCGGCGAAATCGCATCGTACGCGGCCGCACCGGCCCCACTGTTGCCGCGTGGAGGCGGCGGTCCTGCCGGGGCCTTTCCGGCGGGGCCGAACGCTCCGCTATCGGCGAAACGCCCGTACCTCCTCCGCCGTGGGAGGGTCGGCGCCCGGGCGGGAGCAGGTGAGGGCCGATATCGCGGCCGCCTCGGCGAGGACGTCCGCCGGTAGTTGGGGGCTCGCGAGGGTGCCCGGCTCCGGTTACCCCAGGAGGCGCCGGCGGGCCTGCCGCGGCTTTCAATTCCGCAGGGGCACCGAACCCAGGACGACCGTCGCGGAGGAGCGGTTCAGGTAGGCACCCGCCTCGTTGGACGACCACTGGCCATCCGCGGGTATGAACGAACTCAAGGCGGTCGGTATCCCTGCCGGAGGCCCGGCGGCCGGCTTCCACGGCCCCCATGCTTCCGCGGCGGCGCCGTCGGCGAGACGGACGACACCGTAGTAGACCCAGTCCGACGGCCCCGGCACCTGCACACGTCCCGTGTCGAGCGAGCCGTGAGCCTGGCCACACCAGCCGGCGGAAACCACAGGACCCAACCGGGCCAACTCCGGGAACACCTCCGACAGGCCGGACGTAGTGGAACGCACCGGTTCACAGCGACGTGCCGCCGGTTCGCCCTTCGCGTCGTCCGCCTGGTTCCCGGTGCCGCACGCGGCAGCGAGCGCACCGGCCAACACGGTGAGCGCCATGGCCGCCGCTCGTGCCCCGACCGTCGTTCGCACCATACCCACGTGCTCGTCTCCCCGCCCTCGACGACAAACCGACGCCCAGTCTGACGCCGGGGCCGGCGTCGGCACATCCGACTTCTTGCGTACCTTCATCCGCGGCCACCACGTCCGGAGACCACCGCCTGCGCCAGGCGCGGCCCCGACCTTCGTACCCGTTCGTATGTGGCGGGGTCGGCGACGTGCGGATCGGGTGGCGGGCCGTGGACCCGAGAACGCCCGGCAGTCCCGTCCGGCGGGTGGCTCTGGCAGACTGCCGTCCCACGCGGATCATGGGGTGCGCGGGTCGGGGGAGGGCCGATGGAGCCGCTGCAGGAGCACGACCCCGTACAGCTCGGGGCGTACCGGCTCACCGGGCGACTCGGCTCGGGCGGGATGGGCCGGGTGTTCCTGGGCCGTTCGCCGAGCGGGCGCTCCGTCGCACTCAAGGTGATCCGGCCCGACCTGGCCGAAGACCCGGACTTCCGGCGGCGGTTCGCCCGCGAGGTGGCCGTCGCGCGGCGGGTGGGCGGCTTCTACACCGCCCCCGTCGTCGACGCGGACACCGAGGGTCCGATGCCGTGGCTGGCCACCGCGTACATCGCCGGGCCGAGCCTGCAGGACGCGGTCCGCGAGCACGGACCGCTCCCCGAGCGGTCGTTGCGCGCGCTGGCGGCGGGGCTCGCCGAGGCGCTGCAGTCGATCCACGCGTCCGGCACGATCCACCGCGACCTCAAGCCGTCCAACGTGCTGCTCGCCCTGGACGGTCCCCGGGTGATCGACTTCGGGATCGCCAGGGCCGCCGACGACACCTCGGTGACCGCGACGGACCTCGTGGTCGGTTCGCCCGGCTACCTCTCACCCGAGCAGGCACGCGGCGAGGAAGTCGCCCCGGCGTCCGACGTGTTCTCGCTCGGTTCCGTGCTGGTCTTCGCGGCCACCGGCAACGGGCCGTTCGGCGGGGGGTCGGTTCCGGGGTTATTGTACCGGGTGGTGCACGCGGACCCGGTCCTGGACGGGGTGCCCGCCTCGTTGCACGCCCTGATCGCCGACTGCCTGACCAAGGACGCGGTCTCCCGCCCGACGACCGACCAAGTCCTGCACCGCGCGCTGCCGCAGGCCGGGCAGACCGGCGAACTCTCCCTGGACAACTGGCTTCCCGACCCGCTCGCCCGGCAGGTCGCGGCACAGTCGGGCGACCCGTCCGCGCTGCCCGACATACCGCCGAAGGGTTTTCCTGGGCCACCGGCCGGCATCCCGGCGGCAGGTGCCGCAGGGATGGGTGCCGCTGGACCGGGTGTCCCCGGGCCACCCGGATCAGGGAACGTCCCGGAGCCTTACGGCCCGCCCTACGGTCCGCCCCCGCAGTACCCGCGGCAGCCACCGGCCGCGGCCGCTCCGCAGGGCGCCCCGGCCCCGCCCCGGCCGCTCGCGCCGCCGCCCGTTCCCGCACACGCGCCCGTTCCGGAACACGCGCCCGTGCACTCGCCCGGTGCCGCGCACTCGCCTGTTCCGGCCGGAATGCCGCCGCCGGTGCAGCGCCCCGGTTACGCCCCGGTGTTCCCGCTGCCCAAGCCGGAAACCCCGCCCGATCGAAGGCGGTTCATCGCGCTGGGCGCCGCTGCGGCGACCGCCGCGGTCGGCGGCGGCGTCGCCGCGTGGTTGCTCGGCAGGGACGACGATCCGGCCGCCAAGCCGGCGAGTCCGAGCGGGCCCACCGGCTCGCAGCCCGTGGCCCCGTCGGTACCGGCGCAGGTACCCGGCGCGCCGACCGGTTCGTACACACTGACCATGTGGTGCACGGAATTCGGCGCCGACAACAACACCGCGCAGCGGGTGCTGCTCACCGAACTCGGCACCGGCTTCAGCGAGCAGCAGCCGCAGGCAACCGTCAGACCCACGGTCGTGACGTTCGCCGAGGACCAGAAGCTCGCGACCGCGCTGGCGGCGGGCAGCCCGCCCGACGTGTTCGAGGTGGAGGTCAGCGAGTTGGCCAGGTACCACGCACGCGGCCACCTGGCCGACCTGACGGCGTACCGGGGCCTGTTCGACGTCGACTCGTGGACCCTGGCCATGCGGAAGGCCTGCGAGATCGACGGGCAACTGGTCGCGGTACCACAGAACGCCGCGCTGTCCGTGGTGCTCTACCGCAAGGACCTGTGCGATCCGGCCGGCTTCACGGTGCCTCGGACCCAGGACGCCTGGCTCGCCGAACTGGCGAGGCTGAAGGCCTTCCACGCGGGCAACCCCAAGTTCCAGGCCGTCCACCTGCCAGGCCAGGCCTGGCAGGTGATCGCGTCGTCGATCTGGGCTGCGGGCGGCCGGATCGCCGAGAAGGAGGGGACGACCTGGCGCGGTCGCCTGGACCAGCCGGCCGCGCAGGCGGGGATGGTGTACTTCAAGAAACTCCAGGCGTTCTCGACCGCCCCCAAGAACGTCGGCGACTACACCGCGGACACCGGCAGCCCGTACGACGTGCTGGGAGCGGGCGACACGGCGATGATCGTGGGCGGTGACTGGATCTACGACTCGCTCATCGCCGCGCACCCCGACCTCAAGGGCAAGCTGGGCGTGTTCCCGCTGCCGAGCCCGGTCGCCGACCGCCCCGCGCCCGTCCCGCTGGTCGGAACGGTGCTCGTGGTGGCCAAGGCGAGCCGCCTGGTATCGGGCGCCGCACGGCTGCTGGCGATGACGACCACCGCCGACTGGCAGTCGAAGTGGTCCGACGCGAGCCAGAGCATGCCGGCGCGCACCGGGGTCGTCCCCAAGCGGGCGGCGGACAACCCGATGCTCAAGACCGCCCAGGACATCGCGACCGAGGCGGCGCGCATGCTGCCGCAGGCACCGGGGTTCGCCATCGCACCGCTGCGCACCTACGCCACCGAGATTCTCAACGAGATGAATCCGGCGACCGCTGGGCAGAAAGCGAACGGTGTCGTCAATTCGACGTACAACAACCCGATGACCTGACAGCCACTTTGCCGACACCCGCACACCCGGCACCGGACAACCGCGGGAACGGGCTCACGGACGCAAGCGGCCTGGTCGTGCGCACCGCCCGCGTCCCGCCCTCCCGACCCGCACGGCGGTTCAGCCGCCCTGTTCGGACCGTACCTCCCGCGGTGCCGGGCCCGCTTCGACGCCCTCGGCCCGACGAGGGAGGGCGAAGGTGGCGGCGACGACGGCGAGAAGACTCGCGGTCATCACGAGAAAGACGCGGCCGTGATCGGCTGCCGGGTCGGCCGGGACTCGGCCCGCGTCGGAGGCTCCGGCGACGGCGACCAACACGGCCAGGCCCAGGGCGCCGCCCAGTTGGCGGGTGGTGTTCATCAGCCCCGACGCGGCGCCCGCGTCGCGGGTGTCGATGCCGGAGGTGACGGTGGCGGTGATCGGGGTGACCAGCAGGCCGACCCCCGCGGACATCACGATCCCGGGCCCCGGAACGCCCAGCGCGTAGCCGCCGGCGGCGTCGGAACGGCTCTGCCACAGGAACCCGGCTCCGGTGATCGCGGTGCCGAGCAGGATCGGCGTCCGCCGTTTGCGGGCGGCCTACCTGCCCGCGGAGGGCTCACGGCGAGATGTGAACGATGGGGGTGAACCTGTCGATCAGCCACGGTCCGCCCGCCGATACGTTGCGCACGCCAATCTGTGCGCGGATCTCCTCTTCACCCGATTCGGTGTCCAGCGCGTCTGCGGGCATGTTCAGCCGGGCTATGCGCTTGACCGTGGTCGAAGGGGGATCGAAAGGATCGGACGTGGACCAGTTCGTCAGCGCGTCGTGGTCCGAGACATCCCATTCCCACATCCGGTAGGCATCCTGGAACAGGGTGCCGCTGCTCGCTTCCGAGGGCGTGAGCGTCACCGTCCAACGGACTTCGAAGGCCCACCTTGATCCGGCCGCGCGCCTGGCGGTCACGGTTCGGTTGGTGATGTCCATGACAAATCACTCCGTTCGACCCGGGCGCGCCGCTCGTGGCCGCCGGCCGCACTCGCTTCCGTGCGACGGGGCGACGGGCCTCCGCCCGCCGATCCCTCTCATTACCGGGCCACTTGGCGTTCTCGTGAACGAGCAGCGTCCACACGCTCGTGCGCCACTTCCGTCGGCGATTCCAGCGTAAGGCCGGTCGGGGGTCCACAGCCTCCCGAGTCCACGGCCACGGCCTCGGTCTCGGCCGAGGCCGCGCCGCGGAGTGCTCACG
Organism: Embleya sp. NPDC025285; assembly: GCF_055558835.1. NCBI lineage: Bacteria > Bacillati > Actinomycetota > Actinomycetes > Kitasatosporales > Streptomycetaceae > Embleya > Embleya sp. NPDC025285. The sequence goes on along the minus strand of NZ_JBVHLU010000012.1, from coordinate 15,818 downwards.
GGCGCAGCAGGACCTTGACGGTGCCGTCCTGCTTCTTCTGGAACCGTTCGTACGCCTGCGGCGCCTCGGCCAGGGGGACGTGGTGGGTGGCGAAGCCCTCGGTGCCCAGCGGGTCGTCGTCCTCCAACAGCGGGAGGATGTCGTCCACCCACCGGTGCACGTTGGCCTGGCCCATGCGCAGTTGGATCTGCTTGTCGAACATGGTGAGCAGCGGGAGCGGGTCGGTCATGCCGCCGTAGACGCCGGAGAGCGAGATGGTGCCGCCGCGACGGACCAGGTCGATCGCGGTGTACAGGGCGCTGAGCCGATCGACGCCCGCCTTGCGCATCATCTTCTCGGCGACCGCGTCGGGCAGCAGGCCGGCGATCTGCTGAGCGAGCTTGCCCACCGGCGCGCCGTGGGCTTCCATGCCCACCGCGTCGATCACCGCATCCGGTCCGCGACCGTCGGTGAGGGCACGGATGGTTTCGGCGATGTCGTGGTGGGCGGTGAGGTCGAAGACCTCGACACCGCGCCCGCGGGCCCGAGCCAGGCGCTCGGGTACCAGGTCGACGCCGAACACGCGCTCGGCGCCCCGGTGCAGCGCGATGCGACACGCCATGTCGCCGATGGGGCCCAGACCGAGGACGGCGACGCTGCCGCCGGGCGGTACGGCGGCGTACTCGACGGCCTGCCACGCGGTCGGCAGCACGTCCGAGAGGTAGACGTAGCGATCGTCCGGCGGCCCGTCGGGGACCTTGATCGGGAGTTTGTTGCCGAACGGCACCCGCAGGTATTCGGCTTGCCCGCCCGGGACCTGTCCGTAGAGTTTGGTGTAGCCGAACAGCGCGCCGCCCATGCCCTGTTCGCGCACGCGTGAGGTCTCGCACTGCGAGTGCAGCCCGTGCGTGCAGGTATGGCACACCCCGCACGAGACGTTGAACGGGATCACCACACGATCACCGGGCCGTACGTGGGTGACCTCGGCGCCGACCTCCTCGACGACGCCCATCGGCTCGTGGCCCAGGATGTCGCCCTCGCTCAGGAACGGACCCAGGACCTCGTACAGGTGTAGATCCGAGCCGCAGATCCCGGAGGAGGTGACCTTGACGATCACATCGTCCGGGTCCTTCAACGTCGGGTCGGGGACGGTGTCCACGCGTACGTCGCGCTTACCGTGCCAGGTCAGTGCCTTCATCGCGATCATCTCCGGAGGCGAGTGCTCGTTCGAAGCGGCGATCCGTGGGGCCGCCGTGCAGGGAGGCCGCACCCGGCGGCGGGGCCGGCCGGGCCGTGACGTCCTGCTACCGAACCGACTGACCGGTCGGCGTCCGATCAAACACCGGGGCGCCGGTCGCCGTCGGGCCACATCCCGGTAGGCCCGCTCGCCGCGGGCGGACTACGTCCACAAGGATCTCCAACGAGGACCTCCAGGGGAGGATCGCCCCGACATGCCGACCATGCCCGGTCGGGCCCTGGTACCCCACCGGTGTCCTCCGTCCGGCCGTGAGGCATCGCCTCGGTGAGGCGGGGTAGCCGTGCCGACATGGTTGCTCTGGCACAGTTCGCATCGGCATCGCCCGGAACCGTCGCGGGGGTGGCGATTGTGGCCGTCCTGCTGATCGCCGTACTGCTCATCATTCCGGTGGTGAGCGGCGTGCGTCGCAGGCGCCGCCCGCCTCCGGCCCCGCCGCGGGATCTGCCCACCGCCTCGGCCCCGGACCCCGGTGGCGAAAACCGCGAGCCCGCGCCGATCCCTCGGGACGGTCGCCTGCGCGGACCGCACGAGATGCCCGGCTACGGCAACCTCGGTTCCCGACCGGCGGGCTCCGATGCGCACGAGCACGACAAGGACGCCTGAGCCACACCGGGACCGAGTCGCCGAGCAGGTGCGGCGGACGGGCAGCGGCCGGCGCCGGACGACCAGTCAGCGCCGGCCGGCATCCGATTCGATGTACGCGCGCAAATGGTCGAGAGCCCGCTCCAGCACGTCCCCGGTGGCCAGGCCGGAATCGGTGTCGCCGGTGAGGGCGTCCACGGGCAGTGCTTCCCGGCCGTGCGACCCGCCGAAGTCGCCCGGGTCATGGGTCTGGGCCAGTTCGCCATCGAGATCCGGCGGGTCGTCCGCGTCCTTGACGCTCGCGGTGACGATGCTGTCGACGTCACTGGGGCCGCCCCGAACGACGACGGTGCCGCGATACGGCGTATCGCGCACGGCCCAGCCGATCCGGGTCGCGGGCCCGTCCGGCTCCAGCACGATCGAGGCCCGCACGGCAGTCGTACCCTCTCCGACGGTGACCTCCCAGGACCCTTCGGCCACCGAATGGACCTCCGTCACCGGCGGGAAGTATCGGAGCAATCGCGCCGGGTCGACGAGCGTGAGATAGACCCGATCGCCGGACGCCGCAATGTGGACGGAACGTGTGTGAACAGCCATGCCCTACGGCTGTCCACCGATCACCAACCCATGCGCGATCGCGCGCGGCGTCACCCACGACCGAGCAACGACGGCGCTCACGCCAACCCGGATGAGTTGCAACATCGGCGAATTCCCCGACCCTCTCCCGCCGCCCTCGATGTGGAGTGCCACCCGGCTGCGGCCGGGGAGCGCCGGGCGACCCTAAGGGCCTGGTCCGGTGTGATTGCCATGCCCCTGCGAGGGCATCGGCTTCGGGGTGCCTTCGGGAACGACGTCACATGAAGCCGGCACCGGGCGGTTGGCATCGGAGAAAGGGAAACGCCGTGATCGACACCTCGCATGCCCGTACCCAAGGACGGGTCCGGTCGCGTTCGCGGAAAGACGTCGAAGGACGGGTCGCGCTGGTCACGGGTGGCTCGCGCGGTCTGGGTCTACTGATCGCACGCGAGTTGGCCCGGCTGGGAGCACGGGTGACGATCTGTGCCCGGGACGAGGAGGAACTCGCCCGCGCCGCGATGCTCATCCGCCGCGACACCGGTCGCCCGGTTTCCTGGGAGTGCTGCGACCTCGGCGATCCGGACGACATCGACGCGCTCGTCGCGGAGGTGACGAAGCGGCACGGGTCGGTGGAGATCCTCGTCAACAACGCCGGGATCATCACGGTGGGACCTCTCGAATCCCTGGACGTCGACGCGTTCCGCCGGGCGGTCGAGGTCATGTTCATGGCTCCGGTGCGCCTGACCCTGGCGGTGCTGCCGGGCATGCGCGAGCGCGGCGAGGGCAGGGTGATCAACGTGACCTCGATCGGCGGCCGGATCGCTCCGCCGCACCTGCTGCCCTACGCGTGCGCGAAGTTCGCCGCGACCGGGTTCTCCGAAGGGCTGCGCGCCGAGCTCGCGGGTTCGGGAGTGAGCGTGACCACGGCGGTGCCCGGACTCATGCGTACCGGCTCCCATCGGGCCGCGCGCTTCACGGGGCGCCGTTCGCTTGAGTACGCCTGGTTCGCCGCCGCCGCGTCGCTGCCTCTGGTGTCCATGGACGCGGAGCGAGCGGCCCGGTTGATCGTGCGCGCCGGGATTCGGCGCAAGCCGGAGCTCGTGCTCACGGCGGTGGCCAAGGTTGCCGTCCGGGCTCATGGACTCGCCCCCGCGACCATGACCCGCGCGCTCTCGCTCACCGCCCGGTTGTTGCCCTCGCCCGGCTCCCGCGCGAATTCCCGAGAAGCGTCGGGCGCGAGCGAGCATGCGAAGGGAACCCCGTGGACGGACCGCGTATCGACACTGGGCGAACGAGCGGCCCGTCGCTGGAACGAACCCGGCACCCCCTGACCCGACAACGAGGCGGCATCGCTCGCTCGCGATCCAGATAGTCGCCGCCCCGGCGAGTGAAAGCGAGTTGGCGTCGGTCGCGGGCCGCGTCACGGTGAACCCGACGGAGCACACGACTTGGTCGAGGTCGGGCGATCACGGGCAGGCAACCTTAGGTCGCCTCGCCGTACCGGGCGGAAGCCGAGAGCGCCGCGTTGACGGCGTGCCGATCGGGTTCAAGCCGGCCGGCGAACGCGGCCGCGGTCTGCGCGTGTTCTCGGTGCGTCGCCGCCGCCCGGACATCACGGGGCAACCTATCTTTTGGCGGCTGGGAATGATCGATTTCGGTCACCGACCCGGTAGCGTGCGGCACGGACGTCCCGATCGAGGAAGATGCGATCGGGGCGCCCACTCTCCCTTGCCGACACAGCTCGCCCGCGCCGGATTACCCCGCATTCGGCCGCACGTGGCGTCGGCCTCGTCCGGGTTCCGTGCCCGTTCCGATGTCCATCGCATGTCGAGCGCGACGAGCGGATCCCGACGCCCGGTGAGTATGTGGCCCGTCGTCGGCGGGAGTCGGCGAGGGCGATCCCAAGTTTGGTCACCCCGTTGCGTCTGTTCTCGAGGCGCGGTCAGGGGGCGGGTGGTTGGGCCAGGACGACGAAGGGCGGTCCGCACAAGCCGGGCAGGGACAACAGCCGGAGGACGAATGGGCTGACGCAGACAAGGGACAGTGTTCCCGCCCGGGCGAGGACTCGTTCGCGAGCGCGCACCAGCAGCGCGATGCCGCAGGCCCCGATGAAGGTGACCGCATTCAGGTCGATGAACAGTCGCGTGCCTCGGACCCGGGTGAGGCGGTCCAGATGGAATCCGATGTCGGGGGCAGAGAGGATATCGATCTCGCCCCGCAACGCGACCACGACCGCGTCTCCGTGTGCGCGAGTGGAATACAAGGGACGGGCGCCCGCGATGGACATGCCAACCCTTTCGGGGTCGATGTGCGAGGACATCGACAGGGTTCGGGTCGACACGCCGACGATAGGCGCACCGAACACGTTCCCCACTGTTTGTGGCGATTCCCCTCGCGCGATCGGCGGATGGACGAGACTGGTCCGCCCGTACGGCGGGAATCGCCCACAGCGCCTCGCCCCGTCGTGGGGTGGGTGCTTGCCGGGTTCGGAAGGCGATGACCTTCGGTGCGGGCCGCGCGCGAGCCTTTCGCGGATTCATCACCGTGCAGGCGCGGCCGGGTGCGTGCCCGGCCGCGCTGCGGGAACCCGGTCCCGGGCGCGAACTACGCCGCGGTCACCGGTCGGTAGCTGCACACGTGCACGCCTGTGTCGCTGACCGTGGTCGAGACCAGTTCGAGCGTGCGTAGTGTGCCGTCGGTCGGGTAGATCGTCTTTCCGCCGCCGAGGAGCACCGGCATGATCATGAGTCGCAGTTCGTCGACCAGTCCTTCGGTCAGGAGGGTGCGGGCGAGCGAGAGGCTGCCCATCACCACCAGGTCCCGACCCGGGGTGTCCCGCAACTTCCCGATCCGGTCGAGTGCCTGTTCGCCGGGTATGCGGGTGGTGTTGTTCCATGTCAGGTCGTCGTCGCCCAGGGTGCCGGAGACGACGTACTTGGCGACCGAGTTCATGTGGTCGGCGAAGGGGTCGCCGGCCCGCCCGGGCCACGCCGCGGCCATGACCTGCCACGTGCGGCGTCCGAACAGCAGCGCGTCGGTGTCGGCGGCCCACTCGGCGAGGGCGCCGCCCATCACCCGCGGATCGAAGAACGGGTGTGTCCAGCCACCGTGGGCGAACCCGCCCTCGGTGTCCTCGTCCGGATGGCCCGGAGCCTGCATGACGCCGTCCAAGCTGACGAATTCACCCATCACAATGCGCATCGAACTGTCTCGTTTCCTCGTTGGTTGGGCGGGTGACCCTCGGATTTTCTCCCCGTGGCTCGCACCTTCGTCGATCCGCCGATGCGACAGGGAATAATGCGATTCCCTGTCACAGAGCCGGCGCGACGTGTCGGTGTGCCCGGCGATCCGGCCGGGCGAGACGAAACCGGAGGAACACCATGCGCTACCTGATGACGTCCAAGGCCTCGGAGAACGCGAAGGCCCCCGACGCGAAGCTGTTCGCCGAGATGGGCGCCTTCATCGACGAGCTCAGCGCCGCGGGCGTGCTGTTGGCCACCGGCGGGCTCGAGCCGGGCGGCGTCCGGCTGGTTTCCGAGGGCGGCGACATCACCGTCACGGACGGTCCCTTCGCCGAGTCCAAGGAGGCGGTCGTCGGCTTCGCCCTGGTCGAGGTCCGCTCCAAGGAGGAGGCGGTCGAACTGGGCCGCCGGTTCCGCAGGATCGTCGGTGACGGCGAGAGCGTGATCCAGCAGGTCTTCGGTCCGTGACGGACGTCCACCGCACGGTCGACGCGATCTGGAAGATGGAGTCGGCCCGGATCGTCGCCGCGCTCACCCGCATGGTGCGCGACGTTGGCGTGGCCGAGGAACTGGCGCAGGACGCGCTGGTCGCGGCGCTGGAGCAGTGGCCGCAGTCGGGAGTCCCGGACAATCCGGGTGCCTGGCTCACCACTGTCGCCAAGCGCCGCGCCGTCGACCACATCCGCCGCGACCGGCGGTTCGCGGAACACGGCGAGACGCTCGCGCACGACCTGGCCGAGCGGCGGCGGATGGACGACGGTGTCGGCGGCCCCGCATACGACCTCGGGGCCGCCGAGCCGGCGTCCGAGCAGGACGACGTGCTGCGGCTGATGTTCGTCTCCTGCCACCCCGTCCTGCCGACCGAGGCGCGCGTCGCCCTGACCCTGCGGCTGCTCGGTGGACTCACCGCCTCCGAGATCGCCCGCGCGTTCCTCTCCGTCGAACCGCTGATCGCCCGCCGCATCGCGACGGCCAAGCGCACGCTCGCCGAGGAGCGGGTGCCGTTCGAACTCCCGGACGGCGCCGAATTGTCCGAACGCCTGCCCTCCGTCCTGGAGGTCGTCTACCTGATCTTCAACGAGGGCTACTCGGCGACCTCCGGCGACGACCTGATCCGGCCCGGCCTGTGCCTGGAGGCGCTCCGGTTGGGGCGCCTGCTCGCCGAGTCGGTGCCCGACGAGGCGGAAGTGCACGGCCTGGTGGCGCTGATGGAGATCCAGGCATCCCGTACGGCGGCGCGCACCGGCCCCGCCGGCGAACCCGTCCCGCTGGACACGCAGAACCGGGGACGCTGGGACCGGCTGCTCATCCGCCGCGGCTTCGCGGCGATGTTGCGGGCCCGCACGGTCGGTACGCCCGGCCGGCCCGGCCCCTACGTGTTGCAGGCCGCGATCGCCGTCTGCCACGCCCAGGCGCGCACCGCCGAGGAGACCGACTGGGTGCGGATCGCCGGACTGTACGCCGCCCTCGCCCGACTCCTGCCCACTGCCGTGGTGCGGCTCAACCAGGCGGTCGCGGTGGGGATGGCGGACGGCCCCGCGGCCGGCCTCGCCCTCGTCGACACGCTCACCTCGGACCCCGCACTCCGCGCCTACCACCTGCTCCCCGGGGTGCGCGGCGACCTGCTGCTGCGCCTGGGGCGCGGCGAGGAGGCCCGCCGCGAGTTCGAGCGCGCGGCGCTGCTGACCAAGAACGCCGCGGAACGCGCCTACCTGACGCGTCGTGCCGAGGCGATCCCGATCGGGGACGCGTCCACGCGGACGTTCGGCGAGGCCATCGACGCGTTTCTGGCCCAGGACCGGCTCGCGCCGGCGACGGCCCGCTCCTACGGACAGACGTTGTGGCGCCTGCGGCTGTCTCTGGGCGTCGGGTTGCCGCTCGCGTCGCTGACGGCCGAGCAGATCGCCGACGCCTTCCGCGTGTCGTGGGGTGGCGTGGCGGCGGCCACCTGGAACCGACACCGGTCCGCCGTACGGGCGTTCGGGGCGTGGACGCACACCCCGGGCCTCGACGCGGCCATCCCCCAGCGGACGCCCGAACACCGCCCCGCGCCGACGCCCGCCCCGGTCAGGCCCGGAACGGCGTGGCCGGGGGACGCGGAAGCCCCGTTGCGGGAACGCACGTTGTGGACGCTGCTGCGTGAGTCGGGCGCCACCGTCACCGCCGTGCTGGCACTCAACGTCCAGGACCTCGACCTGCCGGAGCGACGAGCCCGCCGCGCGGACCGGCAGGCGGACCAGCGGCCGAATCGGCGTGGCGCGTGGATCACCTGGCGGTCGGGGACCGCCGCGCTCCTGCCCGAACTCCTGGCCGGCCGCACCCGCGGCCCGGTGTTCCTCGCCGACCGACGCCCGGGCCCGGCGCGGGCGGGCATCCTGGGCGCGGAGGACGTCTGCCCGCAGACCGGCCGGGGACGACTGTCCTACGAGCGCGCCGAGTTCCTGTGCAAGTCGGCAACCGGCCACTCGCTGCGCCGACTGCGGGACTGGGGCAAGGACGGCGACGAGTCCTGAGGCGAGGCTCCGCGTACCACGCCGGTTGGAGAATCCACGCTGACGTACGGCCTCGGTCCATCGCGTGACGGGAGATAGGTCAACCCACTACGGGACGCGCCGCCCCGAGCCTGACGCGTAGTTTCTCGTATCGACCGCACGATTCGTGACTGCACAGGGGGAACACCTTGCGAAGCATGAAGATGGGGTTGGCGGTGGCTCTTGCCGCTGGAACCCTCGCCACCGGAATGTCGACCGCCGGTGCGGCCGAGCCCTCCACGAGTGCGACGACGGGATCGTCTGGTCTGGCCCGCGCTGTCCGCCGTTCACCGCCGCCTTGTCCCCGGACTTCTTCGCGGCGCCGCGGCGAAAGTTCGCTGACGCGGCGGCGCGGCCGTCGACGTGTTCCAGGGCAACGGCATGATCGACTCCACGGAACTCGCCTCGGTGCACGGGAACTTCATCAATGACGTGTGGGCGAACCGCACTTCAGGCGATCGAGCGGATCGAGGGCACTACGGACCGGCCACTTCAACCGGGCTTCGGACATCAGGTCAGGTCGGCGACGACGAGGCGGTAGCCGACGTCGATGCTGTCGTGGGAGAGCAGGTCGGCGTAACGGGTGTGCCAGCGACCGGTGTTCAGGTCGTCGGCGAGTCGGGCCAGGCCCGGGGCGAGGGCGTGCTCGCCGGTCTGGGCGAGCATGGAGATGCCCGCGCGTACGCGGGGGTCGAGGTAGGCGTGCGGCCGGCGCCAGTATGCGGCGCCGAATCCGTCGGTGCAGTCGTGGGGTATCGGGACCGGTTCCCGGCGGGCTCCGCCGAGCAACTCGGTCAATCGGTCCAGGTCCATCGCCCGCGCGTCGTCGAACTCGGCGGCCTGGGGCAGGTAGTCGCGCACGAGCCAGAAACTTTCGCGGAAGATCTTCTGATCCCAGGTCATGATGACGATGCGGCGGCGGGCGACGCGGCGCAGTTCGGCGATCCCCGCCGCCGGGTCGGTCCAGTGGTGGACGGTGAGCAGGGCCATGGCCGCGTCGACGGCCCGATCGGGCAGAGGCAGGTGTTCGGCGACCGCTTGCACCGCGGGCGCGGATCCGGGCGGCCGCTGGGTGATCATGACGCGGCTGGGCTCTATCGCCAGGACCGTGTGCGGCGGTTCGTAGGAGCCGGTTCCGGCCCCCACGTTGACCACGTCCGCCGCGTCCGCGAGTGCCGCGACGATTTGTGCCGCGATCCGCGGATCCGGCCGGCGAGTCCGCGTGTACGAGATCCCGATCGTGTCGTAGACGTCCATGCGGTCCAGTATGCGAGCGCCGCCGGCGGGCAGGGGCCGAGTGTCTCCGACGTCACGCGGGCCCAGGGGAAAACACGCCCAGCGAGTCCGCGGGCGGCGGTGCCGAGGGGCGGGTGGGGAGATCGGCGTCTTCGGCGGCAAGTTTCGCCACGTCACGGCAGCGCAGGAATGTCACGTCACCTCGGGAGAGCGCGTGTTCGATCAGCTTGCGCAGTGCCATCGCGCGCGACGGACGCCCGGTGAGGAAGGGATGGTTCGTCAGGTTGAACAGACTTCCGTAGTGGGCCATCGCGTCGATCTCGTCGGTCCACATCTGCAGGACCTTGCGGGGGGATTCGATGACGGATCCCACGTGTGGGGCCGGGAGGAAGGCGTACTGCTCCCAGTCGTCGAGCGACCAGTGCACGGGTAGTTCGGTGACGACGCCCCTTGCCGTGGGGATGCGGTAGGGGCGGTCGTCGCCCATCAGCGACGAGTCGTACAGGAGCCCGTGGTCGGCGACCAGTTCGGTGGTCTCGTAGGTCGCCTCCCAGTTCGCCGCCCGGTGGCCGCTGATCTCGATGCCCTGCGCCGCGAAGACCTCCATGCCGCGCTCGAAGTCGGCGCGTTCCTCACCCGGCGCCAGGCTCGTCGGCGGGCGGTGGCTGTAGGAGTGGTGGGCGACCTCGTGACCGCGGTCGACGATCCGGGCGGCCAGGCCCGGGCGGCGTTCGGCGACCCAACCGGGGATGAAGAACGTCGCCGGCACACCCGTCTCGTCGAGCAGGTCGAGGATGCGCGGTACGCCCACGTCGGGTCCGTATGCCTGGTGCGACATGGTGGACGCGTGCGCGGCGTAATGGCGTCCGTGCGCCAGGATCGGTGCCTCGGCGTCCACATCGAAGGTGAGGGTGGCCACAGCCCCGGCACCGTTTCGCCACTTGTCGCTCATGTGTACCTCGGCTGGTCGTGTTGATGTCGTGTCGTTGTCGCGCGAGTTGCGTCGCGGTGTGCGGTCGCCGCGTTCGCGCCTCGACGGGTCCCGCGGCGGCGCGGGAATCGTACCCGCGCCACCGCATCGCAGGTGCTGTCGGGAAGGAGATCGCCAGGAGATCACACGGCGTCGCGCTTCTCTCGCCATAGGCGCGCGTTCTCCAGAGTGGCCATCGGCTGCACCATCGTGTGGTCGAAGCGGTCCAGCGCTTCGCCCTTGGTGACGCGGTACGGCAGGTCCGGGTTGGCCAGCGCACTGCGGCCGATGGACAGGACGTCCGCGTGTCCCTCGGTGAGCAGTCGTCCGGCCTGGTCGAGCTTGTGCATGCCGCCGTTGGCGATCACCGGGAGGCCGGTCACGCGGCGGGCCAACGCGGTGATCGTCTCCCCGCCCTCCAGCTTCGCGGTCTCCAGCCAGTCGCGTCCCTCACTGGCCACGTGCAGGTACGACGCTCCCGCCTCGGCCACCGCCCGGAAGATGGTCTCCGCTTCCGCGGGGCCCGACCAGCGGTGTGTGAAGTCGTTGACCTTGGTTTGCGACAGGCGTACGCCGACCACGAAGTCCGGTCCCAGCGCCACCCGAATGCGATTGAGCACCGTGGCGGTCAGGCGGACGCGGTTGTGCGCGTCGCCGCCGAACCGGTCGGTCCGCTCGTTGGTGTAGTCGGTGAGGAACTGGTCCAGGAGGTAGCCGTTGGCCGCGTGTACCTCGACGCCCTGGAACCCCGCCCTGCGGGCGTTGACCGCCGACGCGACGAAGCCTTCGACGGCCTCCTCGATGTCGTCGGGTGTCATCGCGCGGGGGACGTCCCACGGTCCCGAGCCGCCGTACTCGGGCATCTTCTCCCCGCGGGGCCGGACGGCGGAGGGCCCCAGGGTCTCGGTGCGGTAGTGGTTGCCTTGGGACAGTGCCCCGGCGTGCATCAGTTGCAGGACGATCGGTGTCCCGGCGGCCTTGACCCGGTCGACGATCGACGTCCAGGCGGATACGTGCCGCCCGGCGACGATGCCCGGCTGGCGGGCGTAACCCTGGCTGAACGTGGTGTCCGTGTAGGTGCCCTCGGTGATCACCAGTCCGAAGCCGCCCTTGGCAAACTCGGCGTAGTAGTCGGCCATTTCCGGGGTCGGGACGCCGTCCTCGGTGGCGGATACCCGGGTCATCGGCGCGACCGCGAAGCGGTTGGTCAGGCGTAGCCCGGCGAACGAGAGGGGCTCGGTGGCCGGATGGCCCGCGACAGGGGTGGTTGCGGCAGGCGTGGTCGTAGCAGGCGTGGTCATCGCAAGTTCCGTTCTAGAGTCGGGTGTCGGCCGGGTCGGCGGGTGTTTCGCCGAACGGGTCGGTGATGCCGGGGGAGTGGTCGATCAATTGCAGTTCGAGCGCGGTGGGTGTCCCGTCGTTGATGTCGACGAGGTCCTGTGGGCAGGCGGAGACCGCGACGACGCAGTCGATGAGAGCTTCGAAGGTGATGCTGTCGCCGGCGCCGGTGGAGGCGCTGACCCAGTCGAGTCCGCCGCCCACGCGCACCGGGATGTCCATGAAGACGTTGACCGGCTGTGGGATGTGGGACACCGGGCGGCCGATCTCGGCCATGGCGGTGCGCAGGTTGTCCGCGCAGGACGCGTGATCGGGTGCCCCGAGTGCCGCGTATCGCGCGGCGTCGCACGCCGCGATGAGCATGTCGTGGCGTCCGGGGGAGGTGTCCGCGGCGAGACGCAGGATCGGGCGGCGATGGTTGGTGACGAAGTGCTCGCCGACGTCGGGGAAGAGTTTGCTCAGGTGCGCGCGGGTGTGCGACGCGCTCAGATGTTCGCCGGAGTCGTCGTCGGTGAACGCGAATACGTCTCCGACCTGGCGGCCTTCGACGTCGACCACCCGCAGCCGCTGTCCGGCGGCGACGCGTAGTGCGCGCCCCTCGCGGGCCGGCACCTCGATCCGGTGTACCCGGAAGGTGAGTTCCATGTCGCCTACTCAAACACGCACGGTGCGCGCACGACAGGGGAGGATTCGACACTGGATGGGGCCATACGGTGTCGGATCATCCCCCCCTCTGGAGAGGACCCCTCCGAGGGTGCTCACGGCCCCGTCATCGCGTCCGCCTGCAGCGCGAGAAAGAGGTCCACCCGGCCGTCGATGAGGAGCGGGTCGCGACCGGTCAACTCACGGATTCGGGCCAGTCGTTTGCGCAGCGTGTTGACGTGGATGAACAGAGCCTCCGCGGTCGCGGAGAACTGCGCACCGCGATCCAGGAACGTGCGCAGCGTGATCTCCAACTGGGTATTGCGGGAGGCGTCCTGCTCGCGCAACGGGCCGAGTAGCGTGTCGGCCATGCGGCGCAGAACGGCGGGGTCGATCTGGCCCAACAACGCGGAGTACGAGGGCAGTTCGGCGAACGTCGCGACGCTCGGCCCGGAAGCCTGTCGGGCCAGGATGCGACAGGCCTCGCGTGCCTCCACCAGCGGGGTACGCAAGGGCGCGCCGGGCGTGGTGACGCCGCTGTAGCCGAGGACGACGCGGCGATCGGGGACGCGTCCGCCCAGTCGCGCGACGAGGCCGGCGAGCCAGGCGCCGAGATCCTCCTCGTCGTCCCGCCAGGTGAACAGGCAGATGATGTCGCGGCCCCCCGGCGCGATGACTGCCGGGAGGCCGGCGGCCGCGAATGCCACCTGTGCGGCCTCGGCGAGTTCGTCGAGGACGGCATGGTCGCCGTGCGCGGGGGCGATGGCACACATCGCGGTCGGCCCGCCCGTGTCGAGGCCGAACCCCTCGAGTCGGTGCGCGAGTTCCCGGGAGGCGCCGAGGCCCGACATGATCATGTCGACGAGTTCGGCGGCGAACCGCGACTCGATGGCCCGTTCGGCGCGCCGCCGGGCGGTCTCCAGGCTCAGGAAGTGCGCGCACTGCTGGAGGGCCGTCTGCTCGAACTCGCCGATCGCCGACGGCGGGCCCGGGCACACGAGTGCGGCGTCGGGTTCGCCGAAGGCGCCGACCAGGAACAGGGTCACGGTCCGGTCGTTCCCGATGTTCACCTCCAGCGGGGGCGGACGTCGGGACAGAGCCGCGGCGACGGCGGTCGCCTCGTCGTCGCCCAAGTGCATGCCGGCCTCGGCGAGACGCCGTCCCGAGCGCTCGACCACCGCCAGCGGCAGATCCACCTCCCGGCGCAGGACGTGCAGCGCCCCCTCGGTGCCCGCTCCCCGGGAGATGGCCTCGGCCAGCGCGTCGCCTCTGCGTACGGACGCCTCCAGGCTGTCGTGCCGCCGGCGCGCGTAGGCGGCGGCCGCGGCGTGGGAGAGCGCGGTGAAAGGCACCTCGACCGCCAGTTCGAGCAGCGGCAGGTCTGCCTCGCGGCACGCGGCGACCAGGTCGGACGGTGTCCGGCGAACCGACCTGCGCAGTCCGAACACCACCCCGGCGGCGTGCGACCGACGCACGTTCGCGACGAAGTCCGCGGCCTCGGCGTGCTCGGCCCACAGGCCGTTGGTCATCACCAATTCGCTGTGGCCGACGTATGGCGAGGGGTCGGGCAGCTCGGTGTTGTGCACCCAGGCCACGTCCGCGTCCAGTGCCCCCGGCGCGCCGGCCACGAGGACCGTCAGCCGCAACTCTTCCGACTCGGCCAGCGAACGCAACGTGAACATGGTGTGGATTCAACCATCGATCGACCCCGAAAAGGCACTTTCTCTCCACTCTCCGGCAGTGGCGCTCCGGTGGTTCCGTGAAGTCACTCACAGCCGACGTATGTCGCCGACCCCCGGAGGAAGTCATGTCGCCCAACGCACCACACGAGACAGACGGGACCCCGACGAAGGCGGTCTTCGACCCGCACGGGATCGATCCGATTCCGGCGTCGGGTCGCGATTCGACCGCGTGGGAGCAGTTCTGGATCTGGGCCGGCGCCAACATCGCGCCGATCAACTGGGTGCTCGGGGCTCTGGGGGTGACGCTGGGCCTGAGCCTGGTCGAGACGCTGCTCGTGGTCGTGGTGGCCAACATCGTCGGGTGCGCGGTCTTCGGCGTGTTCAACCTGATGGGACACCGCACCGGCGTCAACCAGATGGTGCTCGGCCGCTCCGCGTTCGGCCGTCGCGGCGCGATCCTGCCCGGCGTGATGCAGGGACTGCTCGCGATGGGCTGGGTGGGCGTGAACACCTGGGTGGTGCTGGACCTCGCCATCGCGATGCTGGACGAACTCGGCATCACCGGCGGGGCCGGTCTGCAATACCTGGTGGCCGCCGTCATCATGGCCGTGCAACTGGGGCTGGCCCTGTTCGGGTTCTACGCGATCCGCACCTTCGAGAAGTGGACCGTGCCCCTGACGGTGGTGGTCATGGCCGTCATGACGGTGGTCGCGCTGACCCAGGTCGACCTGGACTGGACCGGATCGACGGCCACGTCCCCCGGTGCCAAGTTCACCGCCGTGACCCAGTTGGTCACCGCGATCGGCGTCGGCTGGGCGGTCAGCTGGCTCCCGTACTCGGGCGACTACAGCCGCTTCGTCAGACCCGGTACGTCCGGTCGCAAGGTCGTGTGGGCCACGGCGCTGGGGATGTACGTGCCCACGGTGTGGCTGGCCGCGCTGGGCGCCTGTCTGGCGAGTTCCGGTGAAAGTGGTGACCCGTCGCAACTGGTGATCGGCGCCTTCGGAGGATTGGCGCTGCCGGTGCTGTTGCTCGTCATGCACGGCCCGATCGCCACCAACATCCTCAACCTGTACTCGTGTTCGCTGGCCGCACTGTCGGTGGGTCTGCGAGCGGCCCGATGGAAGATCACCCTGGCGTCCGGTGCCGTGGCCACGCTGGTGCTGCTGGTCTTCCTGCGCTCCGACAGTTTCGCGCACGCCTTCGACAACTGGATGACATCGATCCTGGTGTGGATCAGCCCCTGGGCAGGCGTGGTCGTCGTCGACTTCTTCGTGGTGCGCCGCGGCCGGCCGGACGTCGTCTCGCTGTACGAGACCGGGCCCGCCTCGCGTTACCCCGCGTTCAACCGGCCCGGTCTGATCAGCCTGGGACTCGGCGTCGTCGCGGCGTGGAGTTGCCAGTACGGTCTGGTTCCGGTCATGCGCGGGCCCGTCGCCCGGGCGCTCGGCGACATCGACCTGTCCTGGCTCGCCGGACTCGGCGTGGCCGGCGGGTTCTACTATCTGCTCTCGCGCGCGGCGGCGGGGCGAAAGGTCGAAGAGTCCACCGCTCCCGCTCGGATGGACCCGGCTCCGAGCGCGGGGGAACCCGTCGGGGACGGTGGGCCGGCCACGGGCTCGGCCGCGTCCGCCACGCCGGCGGATGGGAGCACGGACACGCCGAACGTGGCGACCGTCCGGTGATCGACCGTCCCGGGGGGGGGGGGGGGGGGGGGGGGGGGGGGGACGGGGGGGGGGGGGAAGGGGGGGGAAAAAACCACACAAAGACCACAAAAAACAA